>CALKKU010000139.1 GCA_937995285.1 uncultured Bacteroidales bacterium
GCCTTCAACTTCAACAATATGGAGCAGTTGCAGGCCATCATCAAGGCTGCCGCTGAAGAAAAGTCTCCCGTCATTCTTCAGGTATCGAAGGGCGCTCGCAACTATGCCAACGCCACACTTCTGCGCTACATGGCACAGGGTGCTGTCGAATACGCAAAGGAACTCGGTTGGGAACATCCTCAGATCGTACTCCACCTCGACCACGGCGACAGCTTCGAACTCTGCAAGAGCTGCATCGACATGGGCTTCTCTTCGGTAATGATCGACGGTTCACACCTTCCCTACGAAGAAAACGTTGCTCTCACAAAGCAAGTTGTTGACTACGCTCACAAGTTCGACGTAACCGTAGAAGGCGAACTCGGCGTACTCGCAGGTGTTGAGGACGAAGTATCGAGCGACCACCACACCTACACCGACCCCGAAGAAGTTATCGACTTCGCTACCCGCACAGGTTGCGACTCTCTCGCTATCTCAATCGGTACATCGCACGGCGCATACAAGTTCACTCCCGAACAGTGCACTCGCAACGCTGAAGGCCGCCTCGTTCCGCCGCCATTGGCATTCGACGTTCTCGACGCCGTTATGGAAAAACTTCCCGGCTTCCCCATCGTGCTCCACGGCTCATCGTCAGTTCCCCAGGAGGAAGTTGACACCATCAACAAGTTCGGTGGCAAACTTCCCGATGCTATCGGTATTCCCGAAGAGCAGCTCCGCAAAGCAGCCAAGAGCGCCGTTTGCAAGATCAACATCGACTCTGACAGCCGCTTGGCTATGACTGCTGCAATCCGCAAGGTCTTCGCTGAAAAGCCCGCAGAATTCGACCCCCGCAAGTACCTCGGCCCGGCTCGCGACAACATGGAAAAACTCTACAAGCACAAGATCGTAAACGTGCTCGGTAGCGCCGGCAAAGCTGAATAAATTCAGCAAGAGCTAAAAAAATAACAAACAGCCCGCTTCTTTCATAGGGAGCGAGCTGTTTTTATATAAATGTGTGAATATAATAAGTTTTTCACAATAAATCAGGCAGCGCTATCGTAAAAATTCGTAAATTTGCTTTCACTATTTATTATACTAAAGTAATTAAAAATGAAGACACTTCTTATACAAATACGCAAAGAAAACAAGGAACATTCACAACAGGAGTTGGCTAACATTTTAAACAAAATGTACCAACAAGAGAAAGCTGCAGGCATCCATTTATTTGCCTTGAAGTATGGTGATGAAATACCGAAGTTTAACAATACTTCATTAATTACTGCAGCAAATATTCCTGATAGCTACAAAACGGAGCTTTCTAAAATGCTAAGGGTTTTTAAATTAATAAAATCGAATACCTTTGATTTCTGTTTCGTTGAAGATGCAAATATTCAGGATTTAAGTGGATCTATAAATAGTTCGCCGCACGTAACTAGAGTCCCCTTACTTACAGCAATGCGGACAAAGCCATTCTTGCTGTTGGCCGGTATTTCCGGAACTGGTAAAAGCCGTATTGTGAAGCAAATGGCATTTGAAAGCTGTCCTAATATGCCGGTGTTGCGCAGTGATAAGACAGCGCCTGGCAATTATGAGTTGATTGAAGTGAAACCTAATTGGCACGACAGCACAGAGCTGCTTGGATATGAAAGCGAAATTGGTGGATC
Source organism: uncultured Bacteroidales bacterium (assembly GCA_937995285.1). Lineage (GTDB taxonomy): Bacteria > Bacteroidota > Bacteroidia > Bacteroidales > Muribaculaceae > CAG-873. Next base: position 1,641 of record CALKKU010000139.1, read on the forward strand.
GCATTTTGTTCTTACACCTTTCATTAAATTCTTGGTGAAGGCAATGCGCTATGAGAATAAAGCTCCATTCTTTGTGTGTATGGACGAAATGAACCTCGCTCCGGTAGAACAATACTTTGCAGAATTTCTGAGCGTTCTTGAAAGTCGGAAACTACTTCCAAATGGAACGATAACAAGTGAACCACTCGTTAAGGCTGATATTTTCACGAAGTATGAAAATACGCTCAAAGACGAATTGTTTGACATAAAACGCCCAAATACAAAAGACGATGAAACAAGAGATCCAGCAGAGGACTATGGCGATTTCAATGCCGTTTATGGACGCTTGAAAGCTGAAGGACTTCGTTTGCCAAGCAACTTGATTGTGATCGGAACTGTAAACATGGACGAAACCACGCACCAGTTCTCTCGCAAGGTAATAGACCGTGCTATGACCATAGAAATGAACATTGAGGATGCAGAAACACCATTCAAAAATTTCTTTGAAGGCAAGGCCGCACTTGACTATCCAAACGGTGAACCTGCGGACAAAAACTTGTTCTTGCCAAAGATTGTGCAAGCATCAGAAGCCTTGTCGCAACTCAGTGATGAAGATTCTACATACTTAAAAGATTCAGTGCCGCAATTGCTACATACATTGAACACCGCACTCAATGGTACACCATTCAAAATTGCATACCGTGTACAGAACGAGTTGATACTCTATTTCTACTCGCTCCGAGAAGAAAAGCCGGTGGACAATGCAGATACTTTATTAGCTACTGCTATGGATGCAATATTGATGATGAAAGTACTACCACGTATAGAGGGTGATGAAGACCTTCTTGAAGAGCCGTTGAAAGAACTTGCAGCGTTCACAGAGAACTATCAAAATTCGGCGAAAAAGATTGCAGAGATGCAGGAACGCTTGTCACGGGCGCACTTCACAAGTTTCTGGCCGTAAAAAAATGCTACCATTATGGACGTTCTCTCCTACAAAAGCACTGATGATCTCGTTGCTATCACTGTCAGCACCGCAGCCGATATGGCAAACTGTTGGCGGCGATTTAGCGTGCGAGTAGGCGAAAAGGCTACGACGTACTGCAACTACCGCTCAACTATTGCTGGACGGTTGTCTATTGCTCTGCCATCTCTACATCATTCACTTGCAGAAGTGGGCAAAGGAGAGAACACACAGTGGTGCGAATTACCACCTGTGTTTTACGAAACCGCTGTTTATAACATTAGTATCTACCTTAGCGGCATTGAAACGGAGCCTTGCATCATTCACAAACTCAAAGAGGTTACGGAACTATTCTCGGCAATCAACGTTGGCGAAAACAAATGGGTGCTGACCACTCCGCTGTCGTTCTTAAACGAGCCGGGAATCTTTGAACTCTCGTTCAAATACAAACCAATCGGACAGGCTGAACGAACCGACACATTCGCTTTCCGTGTGGTCTCGCCGAAACTCGACACTAAAGACGACTATCTGCATATCCTCAACGAGATAAACCGCGAGTACAACGAAATCGTTTTTCAATATCTCACCAAGACTGTGCAGAGCCTTGGCAGAGGCGGACGCACGGACAATGACGTGATATGGCTATCAATTTTCCGGCAAGTAATAGACGGATACATTAAGGCTGTCTCCTATATCGCCATGCGTCCACACTTACAGGAAACGACGGAAGTACATTACAGCCACGCCGATCGCATCAAGCGATGGACACCTAAGATCGCGCAACGTTATGCCCATAGCGAATGCCGAGGTACTCTCGGCCATGACTATTTTCGCCATGAAGTGACCATCAACACCAACGACACCGCTGAAAACCGCTTCGTGAAATTTACTCTTGAGCGAATAAGCCGGCGGCTCGCCCAAGTATTCAAGCACATTCGCATCCACAACAAGGAAATCACCGAAGCCGAATTGAACACATTTGACGAATATTCACTAAAATTACGCAAAATTGCTAACTCTCCACTCCTGCGCAGGCTCAAAGCCGAGCCGATGCACAACGAGAGCATTGTGCTGCAAAAGCGTACCGGCTACTCGCAAGTGTACCGCTGCTGGATAATACTGCAAAAGGGCATTGAACTTTACAACGGTAGTACACAGATAGGAGTTCGTCCCATTTGGGAACTCTATGAACTGTGGTGTTTCTTGAAGATGCGGCAGATGGTAGCGAATATTCTTGATCTGCACTTCGACAACGAGGAAGAAATTGCGGAAAAGCCGATGCCAATGATTGAGCCATTCACCGAGAACAAACAAGAACACACCGTGTTCTACTACAAAGATGGCGATGAGATTCGGCTGCACTACCAACATACCTACAACCGAAGCAGTGGCGAGGTGCATACTGCCACAACCGACAACCGTCCAGACATCGTGCTGACCATTCGCAAACCTGACGGATTTGAGCTAACTTACCTCTTTGATGCGAAATACCGTGTATGTGACGACAACGAATTTTCCAAAGAGGACAAAGACGAAATCAACGCACTGCGTGCTGCCGACTATCCGCCAAGTGATGCCATCAACCAAATGCATCGCTATCGTGATGCCATCTACTATGGCGACAAGGTGGACAGCGTCCGTCAACACTCAGCCAAGGAAATTATAGGTGGTTACATTCTATTCCCTGGACGAGGTGACGACCAAGCCGTGCGCAACCGCTACTTCTTCAAAAGCATTGAGACGGTGAACATTGGTGCGTTTCCGCTCTTGCCCGACCACAACGACCCAGACAACGAGGGGGCGTTGCTCTACGAACATCTAACAAAAATACTGACGGAGCAATCAGCCTACGAACAGATTCGTGATGCCGTACCACAGCACGGACTTGTCTATACACGCACCATTGCTGAAAGCAACGACCTTGTACTTGTTGGCTACTTCAAGGCAGAACAGAAAGAGGTCATTTTGAAAAACAAACTTTACTATGTCCCGGCTGGTTTGGGCAAAGGGTCTATCAACCTTGTGTCCGGCTTTGAAAATGCGAAGTACCTTCTACTTCACCACGACAAAGACCGTATACTGCTTGAACTTAAAGGTGATGTTCCAAAATTTTTTACAGCAAATACTCTTACAGATATGGGTTTTGAGCCATCGGGCGACTACTACCTTGGCTTTGAAATTAAGTCATTAAAGGCAGTTGAAATAGATGGATTTGACATCAATGCAATAAACCTACACAAATCCGGCAAACAAAGTTATAAACCATATTTCACAACATTCAAAGAATTACGCTAATTTTAAGTAAACCAACTAAGTTTCTCCTTTCTTATGATTAAGTCAATTAGTATCTCAAATGTAGCTACATATCCCAAAACGCCAATCACTTTAGAAGGCTTAACTCCTATAAATTTTATTTGTGGAGGAAATGGAACTGGAAAAACGACTTTATCTAAAATCATCTCTGGTTCCAGAAATTATGAAACCTGTGACATCGTATGGACCAATAATACGGTTTTAGATGTATATGCTTATAATCGAGACTTTAGAGAAACGCATTTCTTCCATGACAATGAAACGCCTGGTGTATTTACGTTAGGCAGTGATAATAAGGAATTGTTAGAAACAATTGATAGTGAAAAAAAAGAACGTGACAAAATCCAAGGTGCAATTAACTCCACAAAAGCTAAACTTCAAGACAAAAAGGACGAACAAGAAAAAATACATACGCAATTCAAAAACTGGTGTTGGTCAAACATAAAAGAAAAGTTCGGCACAATTTTCAGTGATATTTTACAAGGAACACTGAATAGTAAAGGCAAGCTTGCAGAAAGAGTCATTTCTAATACCAATCAAAACTTTGAGGGAGATGCCACTGTAATGGATAGCCTTGTAGAGCGTGCTAACACATTATTTTCTGAGGATTTAACAACCTTGTCAGAAATTAGTCCTATTAACGCAATAAGATTATTTGACATAGAGAAAAATGATATTTGGAATAAAAAAATAATCGGCTCATCAGATATTGATTTATCTGGCCTAATACAGCAACTTGGCATCAATGATTGGGTAAATCAAGGACGCAATTATATTTCCACTAACTCTGATATTTGTCCATTCTGCCAAAAGCACACAATTGACGAAGATTTTAGACAGAAATTAGAAAAAATATTTGATGATAACTACAAACGAGATACACAAACGGTCTTCAACTTATCTAAGGAATATGAAGAAACCACCGCATCTATTTTAGCCCAAATAAATGACATAATTCAAGAGCAAACTCAACTTCGTTTCTCAAAACTTGACCTAAATAGGATTGCAAACAAACAGAATGAACTTGTTGCGCAAATTGAGCGAATAAAGCATCAAATACAATTAAAGCAAACAGAACTAAGCCGCACTATAAATATACTTAGTTGCACTGACTGCATATCTGAAATAAATGCTATAATCACAAACGCAAATACAGCCATTAGAGAACATAACCGCCAAGTTAATAATTTAAAGTCTGAACAAAAAAATTAGCGGTTGATTTTTGGCATCACATTTCTGTTGAATATAAAGATGTTATTTCTCAATACAATCAGTCTATGGCTAATTCAGAAAAAGCAATTAAAAGTATGACCAAGTCGATTGAAGAGCAAACCTCGAAACTTGATGTTCTCAATAATAAAATCGTAGAAGACTATAACCTCACGACAAGTATTCAGCCAACCATAGACTCCATCAATAAAACCCTAAAGGCTTTTGGCTTCACTAATTTTTCTATTGTGCAAACATCAGACAACAAGTATCAAATTAAACGCGAGAATGGAGAACTGGCCAATAACACTTTAAGTGAGGGTGAGGTAACATTTATCACTTTTCTTTATTTCATGCAATTGATTAAGGGCGGTAAAACCATCCAAAATGCACAGTCAGATAGGATTGTAGTAATAGATGATCCCATATCAAGTTTAGATAGTACCATTTTATATGTTGTTAGTGCATCCATTAGGGATTTAATCAGAACCATATTAAAAGGTTCTAACATAAAGCAATTAATTCTATTAACCCACAATATATTTTTCTTCAAAGAAGTTACGTGTATACATAGTAAAAGAGAAAATAGTAAAACGAAATATTCATACTGGACCATTTCAAAACGTTCAGGGAATTCAATTTTTAGTCAGCGATTAGACGAAAGTCCTATTAAAAGTTCATATGAATTGCTTTGGGAAGATATTAAAAATTGGGAAACCACCTCTGCTATTTCTCTTCAAAATAATATGAGAAGAATTTTTGAGTCGTATTTTATGGTTTTTGGAGGCATCACTGAAACTGACGTTGTAAATCATTTTAGTTCGTCTGAAGAAAAATCAACTTGTAATTCGCTGATAGGGTGGATTAATGATGGATCCCACTCAATTGCTGATGACTTACATTATGTTCCAGGAGAAGAAGAGAAAACAAAATTTTTATCTGTTTTTGAAAAAATATTTGACTATATGGGACACAAAGGGCATTATGATATGATGATGAACAAATCTGTTCAAAATTAAGAAACAGACCAAAGTTAATTTACCTGTGGTTACAATAAATAGCCAGTTCTCTCTATTTTTAAGTTTGTTCGCAAATTGGGATTGGATATCTGTCTGTTTGTTTGCATCTTTCGATATTGTACTTTAACAATAGAGGAATATACTTACCGAACAATGTCTGCATCCGGCTACTTATTGTTGTTGGCATTTATGTTTTTGAATGCTTTGCCGTTGTTTGGTACAGCTTCTTGTTGATATTCTGTGATGGCGTTGTTTGGTTGGATTAGCGGTTGTTAGTGGAGAAAGATGATGTGTGTCATTTGTGTTTACAAGAATTTGATTGGGATAACTTTGTGTCGGCACGAGGCTGCATTGAGTTTACATCGCTAAGTTAGCGATTTATCCAGCCTATCAAGGGCGAGGCAAGTCAGTCTCAAAAATCTTCCTTTTTTCTGTACCAGAAAAACGAGTATTCAAGCCTTCCGGTTTGGACTGACCCTTGTCTTTGTCTGTCACGGCAGAGCCGTTGATTGCATTCGCTCCTTTTTGCAATGTAAATCAAACGCGCCCCGGCGCACAGTTATTAACAATCAAATTATCACAAAAATGACACATACCTCCTTATTCGCCACGATAAACTCTTATAACTTAACGTGAGTTCGACGAACTTGCTACACAGATTAATTATCAACATGCACGATAATAGAACCGTTTCAAATTTATTAGTTAATTAAGACATGAAATTTCTCCTATCACAATCAACGACATACTCTCATGCGTGTAATATAGCCGATATAACAATATTCTGATTTTAATACAGCATCTGTAAAATACGTTTATTTGGACTATTTTTGTTGTCAAATGAACTGAGCAAAAAAAGCTTAGGCTGTAACCTCTGATTATTCAGAGTATTACAGCCTAAGCAATTATTTTATGGACTATTGGACTTATTCAATAGCAGCTTGGGCGGCTGCTACGCGAGCGATGGGCACGCGGAAGGGTGAGCAGCTGACGTAGTTCATACCAAGCTTGGCGCAGAACTTAACCGACGAGGGTTCGCCACCGTGTTCGCCGCAGATACCTACCTTGAGTTCGGGACGAGTTGCACGGCCTTTCTTGACACCCATTTCAACGAGCTGGCCGACACCTTCCTGATCGAGGACTTCGAACGGATCTACCTTGATGATGCCGTGTTCCTTGTAGTACTTGAGGAACTTGGGAGCATCGTCGCGAGAGAAGCCGAATGTCATCTGAGTAAGGTCGTTAGTACCGAACGAGAAGAATTCCGCAACGGTTGCGATTTCGTTGGCCGTGAGAGCTGCACGAGGCACTTCGATCATTGTACCTACGAGGTAGGGCAGTGACTTGCCTTGTTCTTCGAATACCTTGGCTGCCGTTTCGTGGATAACTGCTGCCTGGTTCTGGATTTCCTTGAGCGAGCCTACCAGAGGAATCATGATTTCGGGATGTACGTCTACGCCGCGATCCTTGACTGCAAGAGCAGCTTCGATGATAGCGCGTGTCTGCATCTCGGTGATTTCGGGATAGGTGATACCGAGACGGCAACCGCGGTGACCGAGCATGGGGTTGAATTCTTCGAGAGCGTCAACCTTAGCCTTAACCTCTGCAAGAGAGATGCCCATTTCTTCGGCAAGTTCGCTCTGAGTGGCAAGCTGATGAGGTACAAATTCGTGCAACGGGGGATCGAGCAGACGGATTGTAACGCCGAAGCCGTCCATTGCTTCGAAGATGCCTTCGAAGTCGCCGCGCTGCATGGGGAGCAACTTGGCAAGAGCAATACGACGACCTTCTACGTCGGATGCAAGAATCATCTCGCGAACGGCCTTGATACGATCGCCTTCGAAGAACATATGTTCGGTACGGCACAGACCGATACCCTGGGCACCGAATGCGCGAGCCTGACGAGCATCGCGAGGTGTGTCGGCGTTGGTGCGAACGAGTGTCTTTGTGAACTTCGATGCAAGGTTCATGATTGCGCCGAAGTCGCCGCCGAGTTCGGGTTCGGTTGTGGGAACCTGTCCGTCGTAAACTTCACCGGTAGAACCGTTGAGCGAAATCCAATCGCCTTCGTTGTAAACCTTACCGCCCATTTCTACGGTCTTGGCCTTGTAGTCGACCTGAATTTCACCTGCTCCCGATACACAGCACTTACCCATACCGCGAGCAACTACGGCAGCGTGCGATGTCATACCGCCGCGCATTGTGAGGATGCCCTGAGCGACAGCCATACCGCGGAGGTCTTCGGGAGATGTTTCGATACGTACGAGAACGACTTTGCGCTTCTTTTCGGCCCATGCTTCAGCTTCTTCAGCCGAGAACACGATCTGACCGGCGGCAGCACCCGGCGATGCGGGAAGACCCTTGGCAACGACCTGTGCACGCTTCAGAGCCGACTTGTCGAATACGGGGTGCAGAAGTTCATCGAGCTTCTGCGGTTCCATACGCAGCAAAGCGGTCTTTTCGTCGATCTTCTCGGCACGGAGAAGATCCATGGCTATCTTAACCATAGCGGCACCCGTACGCTTGCCGTTACGGGTCTGGAGCATCCAAAGTTTGCCGTCCTGAATGGTGAATTCCATATCCTGCATATCGCGGTAGTAGTCTTCGAGACGGTCGGCGATAGCGAAGAGTTCCTTTGCACAAGTAGGCATCGACTCTTCGAGTGAAGGATATTTAGCGGCGCGTTCTTCTTCGGAGATGCCCTGAAGAGCAGCCCAACGGCGCGAGCCCTCGATTGTGATCTGCTGAGGTGTGCGGATGCCGGCAACGACGTCTTCGCCCTGAGCATTGATGAGGTATTCACCGTTGAAGATGTTTTCACCGGTAGCGGCGTCACGCGAGAATGCGACACCGGTTGCGGAGTTGTCACCCATATTGCCGTAAACCATAGCCTGTACGTTGACAGCGGTACCCCACTCTTCGGGGATCTGGTTCATGCGACGATAGATGATGGCGCGTTCGTTCATCCAGCTGTCGAACACGGCGCAAATGCCGCCCCACAACTGTTCCCAAGCGCTGTCGGGGAAGTCCTTGCCTGTATATTCTTTAACAGCAGCCTTGAAGAGTTTTACAAGGTTCTTGAGGTCGTCGACGGTAAGTTCGGTATCGAGTTTGATGCCTTTTTCTTCCTTGACCTTATCCATAATTTCTTCAAAGGGGTCGATGTCGGTCTTTGTCTTGGGCTTCATACCGAGAACAACATCGCCGTACATCTGCACAAAGCGACGGTAGCTGTCCCATGCGAAGCGGGGATTGCCACTCTTGGCTGCGAGCGATTCTACGGTAGCGTCGTTCATACCGAGGTTGAGGACAGTATCCATCATACCGGGCATGGAAGCGCGTGCGCCCGAACGTACCGATACGAGCAACGGATTGGCAGCGTTGTCAAATTCTTTGCCTGTGAGGGCTTCTACATGCTTGATAGCGGCCAACACGTCGTCGTGGAGGCGCTTGACAACTTCGTCCTTTCCAAACTGTGTGTACTCGGTGCAGACTTCGGTGGTGATTGTGAAACCGGGAGGTACGGGCATACCGAGAAGGTTCATCTCGGCGAGGTTGGCACCCTTGCCACCAAGGAGGTTTCGCATTTCGGCATTGCCTTCAGCCTTGCCGTCACCAAACGTATAAACTCTTTTCATGTGTTATAATTTGGTTATTTGGGTTTAAGTATTTCAAAATTTAGTGTACGTCGGAACGTTTTCCCGACAATCGGTTTTGCAAATTTACAACTTTAGGCCGTAAATCCACCAAAAATATCACAATAATTTTGCACAAAAAGTATGGTCGGAGTGCGATTTATGCGTGCTTCATCGATTTGAGCCACGAGCCGCGCCACATTCTCCACAAGAATATCGCTCCTCGGAAACTGAGTTCGACAGCCATTGCAATCCACACGCCGCGCAGCCCCATAGTCGGAGCACACAATGCAGCCAACGGAATACGCACTACCCAGATGCTGCCGAAGTTCATTATCGCGGGCAGCAAGGTGTCGCCAACACCGACAAATGCGCCGTAGGTCACGATCGAAGCCGCATACAGAGGTTCGGCCCACGCCTCGATTCGCAACACCTCGGTGGCAAGCGAACTGATTGCCGTGTCGGTGGTCATTATTCCCATCATATAGGGCGCTGAGAAGTACAAGATTACGCCCATCACAGACATAACGAGCACACCAAGCCCCACGGCAAGGTGGCAGAAGCGTACGACAAGATCGCGACGTCCTGCACCATAACTTTGTCCGACCAATGTGGTGGCAGCCTCGCCGATACCGAATCCCGGCATATAGCACAGGCTCTCGGCCGTGACGGCAAAGGCATTTGCTGCAATGGCAACCACACCGAGAGGCGCCACAATTATGGTAATCATAATCTGTGCGCCGCAGAATATCGCATGCTCCAGCGTCATCGGAGCCGCAATCTTGGTAGCATTTTTGAGAATAGGACGTGTGGGCTTAAAACTTCCGCGAGGACGGCCTTTCAAACGTAATTCCGGTTCGCGCACAAGCATATAGTAAAGCATCACTACAGCCACAACGATCTCGGCCGCAACCGTACCGAGCGCTGCGCCGAATACTCCGAGACCCGCGCCGGGCATAGTAACATCCATACCGCCGACAGAGACAACTCGCGTCGGAAAAATCAAGAACCAGTTGAATATCACATCAAGCACACACATTGCGACATTGAGCATCGCCGGCACTTTCATATTGCCGGTAGAACGAAGCATGCCGCCGGCCAAGTAGTTGAGCGTCAGCAGCGGCAATGCGGCCACAAACGTCACAAAATAAATCGAAGCATCGTGCGCTATGGCATCATCACCTCCAAGCCAATGAGGCAGCGGCCACGCGATAGCCACGCCAATCAACGTTATTATAATACTGAAAATTAAGCACGAGGATATACCTTGACGCATTACGGCGCGAGCGCCCTCAGGGTCGGATGCACCGAGGCGATGTGCCGACTGCACGGAGAAACCCGTAGTGACGGCCGAACATATACCCCAGAACAGCCACAACGAACTGCTCATCAAGCCGACCGACGCCGCGCCGTTGGCTCCGAGCCGACCGACCATCGAAGCATCGATGTACTGCATTATGATACTCGACAATTGGGCAAGGATAGCCGGCAAAGCCAACCGCGCCGTCAAAGAGGCTTGCCGCGATAGTGAAATCGGCGAGCCGTCGCGAATGAATGAAAGGTCGGCCATATGTTATTTGTGATTACGGCGGATAGTTGTTTTTTCTTTCTCGACCTTGGGTCGCTCAGCCGTACTCATAAGCGCTTCCATTGCAGGCGGAATAGTCATAACATCACTCGGCGACAGCGGACGCATACCCTCGAACAACTTAAACTTTGGCAGGTAAAGCATCGAGCGACGCACGAGGTAGAGCGGTGTGGCCTGACCTGTTGTCTCGGGCCACATCTTTATCATCTCGGTATTGTTGCCCTTGAATGTGGCCGTGAGGAATGAACTTTGAGCCGTAACCATCTTGTTGAATGTGGAATCTGCCTCCTCGGGATACATCAGGATTTCCACGTTGCCGTTGATGTCGAGCTGATGCAACTCGCCGGCAATAAAGTGAGCCACCATCTCCTTACCGGAAAGCTGATCGTAGAAGTCGCCATAGACCTTGGACAGCGTGAATGCCTGCTGCGGCAGACGAGCCTGACGAATAGTAGAATCATTCATCATCAGTTCGATAACATCGCCGTAGATCTGTCGGCCTTCGTTCCATATCACCGGCGCGACATACATCTGCAACATAGTATCGGCACGGCTCACACGCATCGAATCGCAGATACCCTGAAAGTCGCTGCGATAGAAGCGTACGCGCGGATAAATGTCTGCTACATTATTTGTATCGACACGCATTGACTCGGGGACGGCCGGTGCGCCCGTGAGTGTATCGGCAGGAACAGCCGCCACCTTCACCGAATCAAACACGCGGTACGCATTGAGTTGATGACCGTGAAGATATAGCGTATCTCCTTTGGAATATTCTTTGATAAGGAGATTGCCGACTGCGTATGCGCTGTCGGTAGCCTGATTGAAGAATCCGTAATCGGCCGTCAACGTAGCCTGCCGAGCGGAATCCAAAAGGAATACATTGCCGTAGCAACGCCCTACTCCGCCGGTTCTGTCGTAATAGATAGTGTCGGCAATCATTCGGCGTCCTGTTGGCGTCACTACTTCCGAGCGGTTGTAAAGTGCTGCCGTATCGAGCTGAGTATGATAAAGCCCGTCGGTAGTGAATATAGTACCGCGTGCATTCACGATGCGACTCGGTGAGAAGAGTTCTGCAATATGAGTATTAGTATTATAGTAGAGTGTATCGCTCCAAATATTGAGCGTATCGTTACTCGATTCGGAATTGAGATGCACGTCGACATAGAAACTTGCCTCCTTGGTCGACGGCACGTACTCGCCTTGCAATGAAGTCAGGCGATTGTTCTTGTCGGTAAGCACACCGCCAACAGTATAATACCCTACATCACTGCGGAGATCGTAGACGAATACATCCGTTTCAAGTTTCACGTCGCGATTGATTAATCGCACCTTCTTGCCGGCATCGGCATAGAGGTAGCATACCTCTTCAGGGCCGTCGTAGTTGAGTTCGTCGGCATAGACAAACAGGGTGTCGCCCTGCTGCATCTTCACATTGCCGTACGCCTCAAACGACTCGCTGCCCGGAAAATAGTGAGCACTGTCGCAGGTCATAATCATCGGACCTTTGGTAAACTTCACATTACCGGTGACGACCATAAACGAATCGGGCATCTCCTTGAACAGTACTTCAGCACGTTCGAGGAACACTCGATTGCCCACAGCGCGATTGGCCGTAGGCACCTGAGGTGTAAATGTAGCGCGCACGCGACCCGGTCGGGACGTCCGCCCCACCATGGCCGCGATGGTCACAAGTAAAAATACGATTGCTACGAGTTTGCGCATAGACGATTATTGCTTCGTCTTGATCCAGCCGTCGTGCTTAAAGTCGCAACCGCGCCATCCGTCTTCGATGCGGACGTAGGTCGTCTTAATCTTATTGGCAAGCCAATCGTTGATTATCTGCTCTTTGGCCGATTCCTCATACATACCCTTGATAAGCTGATAGTCATCGGCGAGGTTTGCACGGTGAGCAGGAATGCGTGTGGTGAGTTTCACCATAGCGACTATTTCGCGATCGCGACGAGTGTCGCGCATGATGAACGGTGCTGAAATGTCGCCCGGTTCCATCGTGCCAACAACTTTTGCGATTTCCTGCGGAAGCTGTGACATCTCGAAGTTGACCGTACCGGTCTGTGAGTTGACCATCACGCCGCGAGAGTTGCGAGTATCTTTATCCTGCGAGATGTATTGAGCGGCTTCCTCAAATGTGAAGTGGTGCTTGTCGACAATATCCGTGCGAACCGAATCGAGGCGATTGATAGCATCCGTCAGATCGCTGTCGGCGACTTTCGGACGCAACAGAATGTGGCGAGTATTGATACGATCGCCGCGCTTTTCAATCAATTGGATAATATGGTAGCCGTATTCCGTTTCGACAATCTTCGACACCTTGTGAGTATCGTTGAGGTTAAAAGCCACGGCTGCGTATTCCGGCACAAGTTGTCCTCGACCCATAAAGCCCGTTTCGCCGCCGCGAACGGCTTCAGGCGATTCGGAATAGAGGATTGCGAGCGTCGAGAAGTCGGCTTCGCCGCGATTGACACGGTCGGCGTAGTCGCGCAGACGTGCTTTCACATCTTCTATTTCCTGACGAGGGATTACGGGATAAAGCGACACGATCTGCACCTGCACCTGCAAGGGCACGAACGGTATTGAATCTTCGGGAAGTTCTTCATAGTAGCGACGTACCTGCGACGGTGTCACCTTCACGTCCTTGGTGAGTTCGCGACGCACCTGACCGATGCGGTAATTGTTGCGCATCGAGGTCGAGTAGTACTCGCGGATGTCGGAGAACGACTTGCGGAAGTACTGCTCCACCTTTTCGCGACTGCCGAGATTTGCCACGAGGTAGTTCATCTGGGCATCGACCTGCTGCTGGACCATTGATTCCGACACTTCAATTGTGTCGAGGTCAGCCTGATGAAGGAACAGGCGCTCCACTGCTATTTGTTCTGGAATCACACAGTAAGGATCGCCCACAATCTGTGTGCGGTCGTTCTGCATATCCTGATAGGTCTGTTCGATTTCAGACTTATAAATGGGTTCGTCGCCGATAATCCAAGCGACTTCTTCTATTACATTATTTTGAGCCACAGCCCATACGCCTGCAGCGCAGGCAGCGACTGCTACAAATGTTTTAAGTTTCATATCGTGATAAAATCAATGGGGCAAAGTTAACAATTCTTTGCGACAACAACGTAACTGCCAATGCAAAAAAACATTAATCAAAAACACGTACACAGCACCATGTGCTGCATTTCCGAATTAATTCAGTAATTTTGCAATCAAAAGGATTGAATATGTCAAAGAAATCTTTGCTGAAAGAGCTTCAAAGTATGTCGCACGAGCAGCTTGTGCAGATAATATCCGATGCCTATGATGCTCGTCCGGAAATCAAGGAGTACCTTGAGTTCTTTATCAATCCCGACACAGAGAAACTTACAGCCCGACAATCGGCCATCGTCGAGCGCGAATTGTCGCGTGTGAAATGGGGACGCTCGCGTGCCCGCGTCACCAACATCAAGAACACTGTAAAACTCGTCATAGGATTCAATCCGGGCGACGACGTGGTGCTTAGCTATATGTTTTCCACTCTGACAATGATAGGAAGAGCCGAGCGTTACGTATTTCTGCCCGACACAATGTGGCGATATGTCGACGCCCTCACCGGGCAAGCACGTCAGTGGGCCGATGAACACGGTATGGCAAGCGACGGCCTGACGCTTTGCAACGCTCTGCTCGAAAAGGATTCCTTCACCGGCCGATATAAGGAGTGTGTAAGAAACGCATATCACAATGCCGAGTGAGAAAAAAATCGTATCTTTGCCGCATCAATGAGAAGAAACGTAACAACGATATTCATATTGGCGCTCTCCACCGCGTGCGCCATATCACTCTTTGCCGCCAAGAAGAAGCCATTGGCTCCGTCGTATGCATGGAATATCGAACCGCCGTTGGGGCTGCGCATTCCGTCAACAATCGACACCGTACCCGACAACTACAGCCGACAAGCCATTCCGGCGGCAGGCTCCGATGCTTGGGCCACAACAGGCAACCTTGGCACACAAGGCATGGATATGATATGGCTTGACCGTCAACCGATGAGTGACTTTTTCTTTCGCGATGCACTCGACCGTTGGTTGCCCGGGCTCGGCAAGATGCGGTTTTACAACACTCGCATCCCAATGACTTTGTTGAGCTACAACACCGGCGGCGGACGCGACAACGCTCAGGACCGTCTCGGTGTCACATTCTCGGGCAACATCAACAAGCAGGCACAAGTAGGAGCATTGCTCGACTACCTTTACTCAAAAGGCAGTTACGCCAACCTCTCCACCAAAGATATGATATGGGGATTCTCGGGTTCGTACATCGGCAGCCGATACGAATTTCAAGGCTTCTTCAACCATTACAATATGCTCAACAAAGAGAACGGCGGCATCACCGACCCTCTCTATATCACCGATCCGGCACTTGTGCAAGGCGGCGTGACGAGTGTAAATACGAAGACTATTCCCACTCACCTGTCGAATGCCCATACACGCCTCACCGGCCAACAAGCATACTTCACCAACCGCTATAAGGTCGGTTATTGGCATCGCGAATACGAAGGCGACTCGGTCGTGAGCGAAGAATATATTCCAGTCACATCATTTATATGGACATTCAACTACGAGGCGTCGAAGCACACGTTCCGCGACGAGGCTTCCGGTGAGATTAGCAATTTCTTCACCAACATATATCTCGATCCGTCACGAACAATCGACCGCACGTCGTATTGGACTATCTCAAACACGTTCGGCATATCGCTTCTCGAAGGCTTTCACAAGTACGCCAAGTTCGGTCTCGGAGCATTTATCACATACGACATTGAGAAGTACACTCAAAATGCCGACACACTCATTCCGCGACCCGACGGAGTGACGGAAGCTCCATTCGACCTTTCAATCATCGAACCTACAGCGACCGAGCACAATATCAGCGTCGGCGGCCAGTTGTCGAAGCAACGCGGCTCGCTGCTCACCTATAATGCCACAGCCCGCTTCGGCATCGCAGGCCGTATAGCCGGCGACATCAGCCTTGACGGCGAGGTACGCACACGTTTTCCGCTGCTCGGCGACTCGGCATCAATCGTAGGCCGAGGTTCATTCACCAACCTCGCCGCGCCATACTTGATGAACAATTATTTGAGCAACCACTTCGCTTGGCACAACGACTTCGGCAAAGAACGCACCCTGCGCTTCGGCGGTGAGATCGCCCTTGCCCGCACAGGCACACGCATTGAAGTGGAAGCCTCCAATGTGCAAAATCACATATTCTTCAACAGCGACTTTCTGCCCGAAGCGCACAGCGGCAGCGTGCAGATATTTACGGCTCGCCTGCATCAGAATCTCAAAGCCGGGCCGTTGCACTGGGACAACCGCATCACATATCAGACCACCTCAAATGCCGACGTGATACCGTTGCCGACATTGGCCGTATACTCCAATTTATATGTAAAATTCAAAGTAGCGACACTGTTCGTACAGTTCGGAGTCGACTGCAACTACTACACCAAATATTATGCGCCGAAGTATCAACCGGCCACATCATCGTTTGCAGTACAGAATGAGCAGAAGTTTGGCAACTATCCGTATATGAATCTATACGCCAACTGCAAACTGAACAAGGCTCGATTCTTCATCCTGTTCAGCCACATCAATCAAGGATGGTTCTCGCGCGACTACTTCTCGATGCCCGACTACCCGCTCAATCCGCGACGATTCCAACTCGGAGTATCCGTCGACTTTGCCAACTGATGTCGCAACGCCGAAAAGTTCAACAACTTTATCGGCGTTTACTTGCAAGATACGATACTTATTTTTAATTTTGCCGAAAGTACTTACCTAAAACTAACCTAACATTACAGGGTATGAAAAAACATAACTTTTACGCCGGACCATCGATCCTGAGCGAATACACAATCAAGAACACCGCCGAGGCAATTCTTAACTTTGCCGATACCGGCCTGTCGGTTCTCGAAGTATCACACCGCAGTAAGGAATTTCAAGCGGTAATCGACGAAGCGACCGCTCTCGTAAAAGAAATCCTCGATATTCCCGAAGGATTCTCAGTTCTGTGGCTCGGCGGTGGCGCGTCGATGCAGTTCTGCATGATTCCCTACAACTTCCTGTCGAAGAAGGCCTCGTATATCGACACCGGTACATGGGCATCAAACGCCATCAAGGAAGCCCGTCTGTTCGGCGACGTCGAAGTTGTTGCTTCATCGAAGGATGCCAACTACACATTCATCCCCAAAGATTGGAAGGTAGCCGAAGGCTCACAGTACTTCCACTACACATCCAACAACACCATCTACGGCACTGAAATCCGCAAAGATCCTGACGTCCCCTGCCCGATGATTTGCGATATGAGTTCCGACATCTTCTCGCGCCCCATCGACTTCACCAAATACAACGCCATATATGCCGGCGCTCAGAAGAATCTTGCACCTGCCGGCGTCACTTTGGTAATCGTCCGCGACGATGCTCTCGGCGCTGTCGACCGCCCCATCCCCACGATGCTCGACTACCGCACCCACATCAAGAAGGGCTCGATGTTCAACACTCCTCCCGTACTGCCCATCTTCTCGGCTCTTCAGACACTGCGCTACTACAAGCAACTCGGCGGCCTCAAAGAACTCGAACGCCGCGACTTGGCCAAGGCCGCGCTTCTCTACGACGCAATCGACAACAGCCGCCTTTTCCAAGGTACAGTCACCGATCCGGCCGACCGCTCGATTATGAACGTATGCTTCGTAATGAAACCCGAATATAAAGAACTCGAAGCCGAATTCGTATCGTTCTGCGGCGAACGCGGCATCGTAGGCATCAAGGGACACCGTTCGGTAGGCGGCTTCCGCGCGTCGCTCTACAACGCACTGCCCATCGAAAGCGTTCAGGTTCTCGTCGACGCAATGAAGGACTTTGAATACAAACATTAATCGGTCATCGACTGTCAACAACTAAACTACGACAAGTATGAAAAAGATATTGGTAGCCACCGAGAAGCCTTTCGCGGCAGTCGCCGTCGAAGGCATTCGTAAAGTTGCTGTCGAAGCGGGTTATGAACTTGTGTTGCTCGAAAAGTACACCGACCGTACACAACTGCTCGCAGCCGTTGCCGACGTCGATGCGCTCATTGTCCGCAGTGACAAAATCGATGCCGAAGTTATGGATGCGGCCAAAAACTTGAAAATCATCGTTCGCGCCGGTGCAGGCTACGACAACATCGATCTCAAAGCAGCCACGGAGCGCGGCATCGTTGTCGAAAACACCCCGGGGCAGAACTCCAATGCGGTTGCCGAACTCGTATTCGGTCTTACCGTGATGGCCGCACGCAATATGTACGCCGGCACAAGCGGTTTTGAACTCAAAGGCAAGCACCTCGGCATTCAGGCATTCGGTCAGGTCGGCCGCAACGTGGCTCGCATAGCCGCCGGATTTGGTATGGAAGTCGAAGCCCTTGACCCGTACTGTCCCGACGAAGTGATGACTGCCGCAGGCGTCAAACCGGTTCATTCAATCACGGATTTGTATACCAACAATCTATTCGTATCGATTCACATCCCTGCCACACCTGAGACAGTCGGTTCGATAGGTTACGACCTCATCACTTCCATGCCCAAGAACGGTGTTCTCATCAACACCGCCCGCAAGGAGGTAATCGACGAAGCCGGCCTTGAAAAGGCTCTCGCCGATCGCACAGACATCAAATATGTTGCCGATGTAAAGCCGGGCAATGCCGACGCACTCGAAGAAAAATTTGCCGGACGTGTATTCTTTACGCCCAAGAAAATGGGGGCACAGACAGCCGAAGCGAACATCAACGCAGGACTTGCCGCCGCTCGCCAATCAGTAGCTTTCCTCAGCGAAGGTATTGACCGCTTCAGAGTGAACTAAGTCGATAATTTACAACGCATAAGGGTGCGCCGAAAACAATTAGGCGCACCCTTGTTTATGACTGCTGCAACATTAATATTCCTAAAATTGCGGCGATGATGCAATATTTGCAAGATTGATGCGTTTTATTGGGAGATGAAGTAAGCGGCCATCCGTACTTCTCAGTAAATGTTAAACGAATAAAATCCTACAACGCGATAATGAAATTAAGGACACTTGTGATGACAGCGATCGGGGCGATGCTCCTCGCTTCGTGCTCAACGTCAAAAACTCAGCTACCCTATTTCACTGATATACAAGATGTAGCCCCCGACGGATACATTGAAGCGGTTGAGTATATGCCGACTATCAAACTCGACGACGAACTTCTCATCACAATCACCTCTACCAACTATCCCGAGGCAACGGCCCAATACAACGTTCCCCTGAGCAATCCTGCCCGCAGAGGCGAACTAGACCTTGCCACAACTCCCAAACAGCAAACTTTTGTTGTAAATTCAAAGGGTGACATCACTATGCCCAAACTCGGCACCATGCATGTGGCCGGCCTTACCGTTGAGCAACTCCACGACCATATAGCCGCCAAAGTGCAGCAGGACGTTGCCGACGCAATAGTTCGCGTGGAGATCGTCAACTTTGTTGTGATAGTTGCCGGTGAAGTTTCTCATCCTCAGACTGTAAAAGTCAATCGCAACCGTTTCAGCGTCCTCGACGCCATCAGTGCCGCAGGCGACCTCACTCCGCAAGGTGAACGATCCAATATCCTTGTCATCCGCGAAGAGAACGGCAAGCGCGTCTACAATCGCCTCGACCTCAATAAGGCGGAAACATTGACTTCGCCCTATTTCTACCTTCAGCAGAACGACTACGTATATGTAGAGCCTAACAAGATTCGCGAAGACAATGCCAAATACAATCAGTACAGCGCCTACAAGTTGACAATCATATCAACCGTGGTGAGCGCCGCATCGGTAATCGCATCACTTGTAATCGCGCTAACAATAAAATAAGTATATAACCATCTGTAAATACACTACTTACAACTATAATGGCAAGACGTAAGCATTCAGATATAATCGACGTGCGAGGTCTGTTCAAGACCTACGTGTCGAAATGGTATTTATTCGTTATCTCAATAGTCGGCTGCCTCATTCTTGGCGCCATGTTCAGCCGCATACACCGCACAAAGTACGGAGTACGTGCCAATGTTCTTATCCAGCAGGAGGACGCCAACCCGTTGGCATCAATGGGCGGCCTCGGCGAATTGTTCGGTTCATCGGGCTATGTCGACGATGAGATTTTCGTCATATCGTCGCACTCGCTCTACCGCGATGTCGTTAAGGATCTCGGGCTGAACCGCACCCACTATGTCAAGACCGGATTCTTGAAGAGCGAACTCTCCTACCCCGACTTTCCCATCGATGTTTACACATCGGCCGGCGTTGCCGACACACTCAAATCGGCCCTCACCTTCAAAGTAAAAGTCAGCGAAGACGGCAAGGCATACATCCGCATCAAGGACAAGCACGGCAAGATGTTTGAAGAATCAGGCTTGACACTGCCGCATACATTCAAAACACCCTACGGCGAATTTACCGTAGACCGAACCGACTACTTTCCCAAAGGCGAAAGCGTGACATCCAACATCGTCTTCACCGGCTATCATGCCGCCGCCGAAGACCTTGCTTTGCTCGTATCGAGCGAAATCGCCAACAAGAAATCGAATGTAATCGAGATGAGCTACAATACACCCAACGCCATTATGGGTGAAATGATATTGCAAGACATCATCGACAAATACAACGAACGCGGTATCTACGAAAAGAATCTTCAGGGACAGAAGACTGCAGCATTCATCGAACAGAGACTTGAACTCCTCGGCCAGGATTTGGCTTCGGCAGAAGGCAACATCCAGAACTTTATGGAAAACAACGGCATCATCGATGTAAAATCCGAAGCCGTCTATCAGACCAACAAGCGAGCATCAGTCGAAGGCCAGTTGCTTCGCGCCGAAACCGAACTCGAAGTTCTCGGTTTGACACGCGATTTCGTTACCGACCCGGCCAACAAGTACGAACTCATTCCGTCGACCATCGAGTCCGAAGCGCTCGCCACTCAGATCACCGAATACAACAACACGTTGATCTACCGCAATGAAATGGCCCGCAACGTATCGGAAGACAACCAAGCATTCATTCGCGTAAATAATCGCATCGAGTCGATGCGTGCAGCAGTCATCTCAACAATCAATCGTGCCTACGACAGCAAGCAAATGACCGTACGCGACCTGCGCAGCCAACTCGGCAGCACAAGCAACGTGCTCGGTTCGGTTCCGGGGCAGGAACGCGCGGTTGTCGACATGAAGCGTCAACTCGAAGTGAAGCAGTCGCTCTACCTCTTCCTGCGCCAACGTCAGGAAGAAAACGCAATGCTTATGGCCAACGCAGTTCCCAAGGGCATGGTCGTTGACAAACCCTACACGCTCAAAAAGCCTATCGGCCTCACCACGCCGTTGATAATGATCATAGCATTCCTCTTCGGACTGTTCCTCACTCCGGTGTACTTGTACATTCTCAAGTTGATGCGCAACCGTATCGAGACACGCGACGATGTAGAACGCCGTACATCGGCGCCCATCCTCGGCGAGATGTGCACCGATGACTCCGGTCGCCAACTTGTCGTGCACACCACCGACACATCATCGGCAACGGAGTTGTTCCGTCTTATGCGCTCCAACCTGTTGTTTATGTTCAACGATGACAACGACAAAGTGGTGCTGCTCACATCATCGACGTCGGGCGAAGGCAAGACATTCATTGCCATCAACCTTGCCGCCACACTCGCATTGCTCGGCAAAAAAGTACTGCTCGTAGGCATGGACATCCGTGCCCCGAAGATTTCTTCCTACCTCGGAGTATCATCATCGAAGGGCCTTACACAGTATCTTTCATCCAATGACATAGCGCTTGATTCCATAATCGCCAAGCATCCGGTCGACGACATCGACAGCCTCGATGTGATTGTGGCCGGTCCCATACCGCCCAACCCCGGCGAACTGTTGGCATCGAAGAAGGTTGATCAACTCTTCGAGCAACTCCGCGGTATGTACGACTACATCGTTGTCGACAGCGCTCCGGTAGGTATGGTCAGCGACACATTCAACCTCAACCGCATATCCGACGCCACAGTCTACGTGTCGCGTCTCAATTACACCTCGATATCCGACATCGACTTCATCGAAGAAATATACGCAGACAACCGTCTGAAGAAACTTTCTGTTGTGATCAACGGCGTCAAGTCAAAGAAGACCTATGGCTACCACAACAAGAAAGGTGCAAAAGCATATTGATGAATCAAGCAATCACACTGCACAAGCACGATACCGACGACTCAAAGGCCGCTAAAACGGCTCTTGAGCCGCTTGGTTTATCCAAGACGGATTATGCTTGGCCGCTGATGTTCATGCTCAGCATGACGATGATCGGACAGCATTTTCCGCTCGGCTATCTGTTCGTGCCGTTGATTCTGTTCAACCGCTTCCAACGCGATCGCTACGACTTCATCATCCAGCTCACCATATTCTTCGGCTGCTATGCGCTGACCAATTACGGACACGACTACTTCATCACAATTCAATACCCGCTGTTGCTGCTGTGTCTGGTGGCAATAGTGATGCTTCGCAAGCCCCCGATCATCAAAAAGACTCTATGGCTTTATATCGCTTACGTGGCAATGCTGGTATTCTTTATAATGCTGAGCGAAGAATCTTTCTTTGTACAGTTCATCGGCGCTGCGAACTGGTTACTCATCGCATATCTGTTTATTCCGTTCCTTGTGTTTTCGGGACGTGAATTCGATATCAAGATTTTCTTCCGCCACATGTTTCCATACCTGTTCATATCGTGTACATTCTATGCGGTTGACAGTATAATCCTCGGCGGTATGTTTTTCCTCCCTCGCGACTTCTCGTACGCCGTTTTCGACATATTCCCTACGTTCTACGATCCGTGGATTCATCCTATATCCAACGCATTCTGCCGCCGTTGGCCCACAGGCTTATACTATATGTGCATACTCGTCTACCCGGTAGCTCGTATGTACAAGCTAAATTGGCGTCAGTGGGCACTCATAATATTGGCGCTCGTCATCAGTCGCACATTCCTGTTCACACTCGGTTTGGCTATAGCATATATTCTTTGCAAAGGTCTTACTCCACGGAAACTCATCACCTACTTTTCAATCGGCGTCGCCGCATTCGTTGTGCTCTATTTCATTGACTCATCACTCGGCGTGGCATACACCGAAAATGATGCAGGCGAAAAGATCGAAACAAGTACTTTCCGTATCAGCTCGCAAGTCGACCAGATTCTTAATTTTGACCCTACAAATCCCGATGACGAATCACTTGCAGCAATCGGTACAGGCCGCGGTGCTCAGATTATCCCGAAATTTGAATTGCTCTATCGCATGGGCCGTGAATGGATAGGCTTCGGCTTCCTTAGCCGTGAACTCACTACAAAATCGAAGTACATCATCGAAAATGAACTATATAGCAATCCCGAAGATGCAGAAGAAGTTGCCGTCGGTGTTGAATCACTGCCATTCCAAGTAATTCTCAACATCGGCTACATCGGACTTATTCTGCATGTGCTGTTCTTCGTAATGCTTTGGGTGATAATCCGACGTCTTAAATATTCCGGCTTGTACTCGGCCACAGCCATAGCATTCGTCATAGCCGGATTCGGCGGCTCATCGGGTCTTATACGCTACGACAGCCTCATTCTCGTAGGACTTGCCTGGGCCGCCGTTGTGCTCAACAGCAAACGCGAACTGCAAGGCTTCAGCCTGCCGCCCGTGCGAAACAAGGCAACGACTGACTCACAACAAAACGATTGACTATGAGCAATGCCAACGACCGACGTATAGCAAGGAACTCGGCGTTCCTCTACGGGCGAATGCTAATCACGGTGGCAATATCGCTCTACACATCGCGAGTAGTGCTCGATATGCTCGGCGTCGGCGATTACGGCATCTACAATGTTGTCGGCAGCATAGTCACAATATTTACATTCATCAACGGCTCTATGGCCGGCGCCACACAGCGCTTCCTCAATTTCGCCATGGGACAAGGCGACAGTGCAAAGTTGCGCCACACCTTTTCGGCGTCGCTGCTAATCCACACTTGCATAGCACTGATAATACTCGTCGCAGGCGAAACGATAGGCCTGTGGTGGGTAAACAACAAACTCGTGTTGGAGCCCGGACGAATGTACGCTGCCAATTGGGCTTATCAATTGTCGCTCGTCGGATGTCTGTTCACCGTGATGCAAGTGCCGTTCGTGGCATCGGTGATAGCCCACGAGCGAATGGATGTATTTGCCTACATCACACTGCTGAGCACTTTTCTTAAACTCGGCATCGCCTTGATGCTTATATTTGCCTGCAACACCGACACACTAATATTCTACGCATGGCTTATGCTCGCCGTGATAGTGATTACATTCGCATGCTACGTAGTGTTCGCGTGCCGTCGGTTCGAGGAATGCCGCATAACACTGCGCTCACCGCGCACGATGATCAGAGCACTTATCGGATTCTCTCTTTCCGATATCTTCGGCAACCTCTGCTATATGCTTCGTCTTCAGAGCGTGGCGATAATTCTGAACCGCTTCGGCGGCACGGTACTCAACGCGGCAACCGGTCTGAATCTCACAGTCAGCGGCACAATCACACAGTTCGGCTCGACAATCATCTCGGCTTTTCGGCCGCAGATTGTTCAACAATACGCCGCCGGCGATTACGTATATATGCAACGTCTGATGATCAACTGCGCCAAGTATTCGCTGCTTATGATCGGACTGATGGCAATTCCGGCCATACTGTGTATGGACACTTTGCTGTCGCTGTGGCTCAAGGAAGTCCCTGCCTATACGGCCGATTTCTGCCGACTGACACTGATAGCCGGTGCTGCCGAATTGATAGTGTTCACTCTCAACTGCGGCGTACATGCCACAGGGCGCATTCTGCATATGAGCGTCACCACAGGTATCATCTACCTTCTGGAAATTCCGTTGATGTACTTTCTGCTGCAACTTACACGCACGCCGTGGATCGTATACGCAATTCACATTTTCATAATTGCAATAATCATCGTCACCGTAGGACTTATCCTACGCGAACTGATGCCTGAATTTCGATTTGCCGCATTTCTACACCGCGGTGTTGCCGCAGCGTGTTTGATACTTGCAGCGGCGGCACTACCTGCATGGAGTGTAAATTATATTGTCTACGGTACGTGGCCATCACTCTGTGCCACCACAGCGACATCTACCATAGTACTCGGCGTGTCATCGTGGTTCTTGGCCATCGATGATGAAATGCGTGCATCAATCAAGAAAAGACTTATGCATCGCTGAAAACGATCTGATTATGAAACGCATACTGTTCGCACTCGACCATATAAATGTAGGAGGCGTTGAAAAAGCCTTCCTCGGAATGATTGATGCCCTTCCGCGCGACAAGTACGAAGTGCATGCGGCATTTGAAGTACCCGAAGGCGGGTTTCTGCCGTACATTCCCGATTGGGTTCACGTACATCCGATTGCACCATTCTACGACAATATCTACTTCATAAAGCATCCGATGAAGGCGACTCTGCGCGACTTGCTTCACGGCCACCGCGAGGCTCTGCCACGGGCATTCGCTTTCCTGAAGTCGAAAATCGACCATACCAAGGACGCAATCTCGGCATACTTGCTCCGCAACGACGATGCATTCGGTATCGAGTTTGACCTTGCGGTCAGTTACGCCGCGCCGCACGAATACCTCGACTACTACATAGCACGCCACGTGAAAGCCCGCCGCCGCGCCGCATGGATTCATTTCGATGTGAGCCGTTGTTACACGTCTCCTCGCTCGATACGCCGCAATATGTCGCTCGACGACAAAATCTTCGTGGTGTCGGAGCGCGGTCGTGAGATATTCAATCGTCTATATCCCGAGTTAGCTGACAAGACCGAAGTGTTCCGCAATATCATATCACCGGACATAATCCGCCGTGATGCCGCCCGTCCGTCGGCCTATCGTGCTGTTCCGGGCGCGATAAACATAGTGACAGTCGGGCGCCTCAATCCCGAGAAAGGACAACGCCTTGCCATTGCCGCTCTTGCGCTATTCCGCTCGCGCGGCCACGAAGCCGTGTTGCACCTGGTCGGATCAGGCACAGACGAAGACTATTGTCGCCAACTCGCGGTAGACGCCGGGATTGATGAATATGTTCGCTTCTACGGAGCACAAGCCAACCCCTACCCCTATATGGCTGCCGCCGACATATACTTGCAGCCGTCGCTCCACGAAGGCTACTGCATCACACTTGCCGAAGCCAAACTATTTGAAGCACCGATAGTGGCCACAGACTTCACCGGCGCACGCGAACAATTGTCGCAACGCCCCGGAGCAGTCATAGCCACAGACTTCACACCGGAAGCCATCGCCGATGCACTTGCCGAAGCACTCACAAAGCCACGCGGCGTATCACCCGATGCTCCTGTCAACGATATGGACAAGTTCCTGCGCTTGCTCGAAGACTGAAGTATTCACGGATTGTACAAATCCGTGTTGTAGAAATCCATAATATCATTGCACATCCGCAGCGCTTCGACCGCCGGCGACGCCGGGTCGAGGGCAGCGGATTTTTCATAATCGCTCATTGCCTCGCCGCGGCGTCCCAATCGCCACAGCAAGCGACCACGGTCATAATAAGCTATAGCATCTGCTCCGCTTCCGTCAATCACCGCCGTAAGGCGTCCGATTTCTTCCTCTATATTTTCCATAACAAATTCCATCTTTGCTCACAAAGTTAGGAAATTTTTTGTTGCGATGTTTTCGTGGAAATTAAAAATGTCGTAACTTCGTGCCGGAATTTTCCGTACTTTCAATTCTATATCTTTTATCCAAACTTACGATGAAAAAAAGCCGCTTGCTTTTAATCTTTTGTATAGCAATACTTTCAGTAGCCTGTAGCAACACAGATGAACCTGTAGGACCGCCTGCCCTCGACAACTATGTCGGCTCGCAACGTCGCATAGCTCTTGGCGCCGTAGCCCAAGACTTTGATGGATCAGAATATGAATGCGTCATCAAAGCCGAAGACGGAACGATCTTCAGCCGTACAGGCCGACACGAACGGCATGGAACGACGTCTGTGCTGACATTCGACACGGGGCTGCGGTCGGGTGTATATCGTCTGCTTGCGCTCCGCATACCGAGCGACAACGACACATCCGGAGAAGGATACAATGAATATGGGCTCGGATGCCGCGTGAGTATATCCACCGATGACAATTCTGCCGTGGTTCTTGATACGTACGACGGCAACATACGTATGACCGGAGCCGGCACTGCCGATAATCCTTACATAATATCGAGTCCGGATCACTTATGGAGACTGCGCGACTTCGTGAACGATGACGAGACCAATAGATTGATCACAAAGGACACACACTTTCGCCAAGAATGTAATTTAGCGATGCGCGACGTCTGCCTGGCAAGCGATCGCAAATATGGGTGGTTGTCAATTGGTGTACAACCCGAAAATCCTTTTCGAGGAGTGTACGACGGCAGTGGTTATAAGATTACGGGATTGTTTGCCAAGCGTCCGAACTCACCGGGAGTCGGACTGTTCGGCTTCGTGGAGAATGCCGAGTTGAAGAACATAGAAATTGTCAATCCAGACATCGAAGGGAATTTTGCCGTCGGATCACTGGTCGGAGGCACGACATCGCCGGGCGACGACAGAGCGGTCACCACACTTCACGGATGCAAAACAATCGGCGGTTCGGTGATTGCATCCGAGGGCAGCGCAGGCATCGGAGGCCTTGTCGGAATAGTCAATCGCTATGGCGTATTGGTGGTTGACAGCTGTTTCAATCGCGCGACAGCCGTTGCCGGCGATTACGGTGTCGGAGGCATCATTGGTGCCGCCGGCATTTACTCTATGACCTATGTTCAGAATTGCAAAAACAGCGGCGACGTGACCGTTCAATATACAGGGGCCGGCGGTATGGTCGGCTCGGTAGATTCGCTGATGGTGATGGCCTGCGAAAATTCAGGATTCATTGTCGGCGGCGCCAAAGCCTCCACGGGCAATCTTGACAAAGGCGGATACGGTGCCGGCGGTATTGCCGGCGGCACCGGTGTATCGCAGATATACACTTCGCTCAACACGGGGGATGTTATCGGAGCGGTAGGTGTCGGCGGTATCATCGGTTCGACACGAATCGGCAACGACGAGGCTGAATACGCCGACGAACACGGAAATCCAACGTTATTCCTCAACAGTACACTTGTGAAATCGTGTGGTAACACCGGAAATATAGCCGGCCGAACTGCCGTAGGCGGCATCAGCGGCGAATCGCAATTCGGCGGGTACGCACTCTACAACACAGGCATTGTACGAGCGACAAACGCCGAAGCGAAAGTAGCGGGCATTGTCGGCAACTCATCAATTGCCGTGATACACAATGTGATAAATCAAGGCACGGTCAGTGCCATAAATGCAGATGCCGCAGGAGGTATCGCAGGGCTAAGCACCTGGGGCGCATTCTTTGCTTGCCAAAATTACGGCAGTGTCGACGTAAATTCAAAATATGCCGGAGGCATCTGCGGTTGGGCCGGTAACTACACGGTGGCCAATATGTGTATGAATATGGGGCCTGTCAGCAATTCAGGCGGAATATCCACAGGAGGCATCGTCGGAGAAGCCGGCGACGCACGCGAATGGACCGGCAAAGATATTGCCAACTGTATTATCGGCGGAATGGAATGTGCGTTAGGCATCTTCGGCCCGGCATTGTCGGTAGCCGGTAATGCCTTGACATCGGAGACAATGAAATTTGCCCGGCAATTCGAACATTTCTTCCACGTGCTCCACGTAGGCGAAACAGCCCTCGACTATTCTCTTATGGCTGCCGACCGTGTGATGTTCGCTATCAGCACCTATGATATGATTGCAAAAGAAGAAATCGAATCTATGGAATCGGCTCTCAAACTGGAGAATACGCGTATCGATAGTGAAGTAAGGACTACAATGCAAGAATTGCGTGCCAACTACAATATTCCGGGCAATGCCATTACCGGCGGACTTAATTCCGAACCGGTCAAGAACGTCTTCACTAACTTTGACGCAGTCGTAGATTTCTATCAAGTGTCTGACGACAACAATTCCGTTATAAACTACAACATAAACCGAGTACGCGAAGAGCGCTACGAGCAGGAAGAACATAAGAAAGAAGTCAAAGAAATTGTGCACAAGACCATTGCCGGTGCATGTATAGCGGCAGCCGGATGTGCCGCAGTCGTATCGGGCTTTGCCACGGCCGGAACAACTACCGCCATTGCCGCCGGATTGTTCGGCTCATTTGTATCTATAGTCGGCGGCGCGAATGCCGTGATTGAAAGCGTCACCAATTTCAGGGTCAATACTATCGTACTGTCGCAATGCGCCAATTTTGGAACTGTAAAATCCGACAAGTCCAAATATGTAGGCGGCATCGCCGGGCGTCTGCAAGACAACTGCATAGCGTCTGACTGCATAAACTTCGGTAAATACGACGGCGACATTTCCGAAAATCATCGAACTTCAGGCTCGATAGTCGGCAGCGCCGAATCCGATGTCGACATACATCGTTGTCTGTCGCTCGGCTCACATTGGTACAGCCCCATAGCCGTATTCTACGGCATTTCGAGTTCGCATGAATATTGTCACCACTACAACGGATGCGAATACACATACGTTACCGGAAGTCGCGAGCACGATGCTCATACGCTTGGACTGAAATCAACCTACTACAATTGGAATTTCGACGGAAACACACCGATGTGGTCGCTGAGCGAAGGCGACGGCAACTATCCGATCCCCTACCACTCCGAAATGGAACATCCTATCGAATAATAATATATCTTTAAATACTGAATCTTTATGAGGCTCAAATACTTAACCCTTGCAGCAATTATTGCGCTCGGCTCGGTTATGCTGCCAAGTTGTAGCGAAGAATTCGGTCCGGGAGTCAAAGAATCAACTATCGAAAGAGTTGAAGGCTACAAGTTGATAAAATTTATGTCTGACAAAGTGGAATGGCCCGTGAGTGCCGGAGAGAACGGACTGAAAGTTTTGATGCACGCTCACGGTTCGGATGAGTTGTTCCGCGTAGAGCTTACTGTGGAACATAGCGACGGGAAGCGAGCCTACACACTGCGTGTCCCGGAAACTCAATCTATTCCCGACGGCTGCTTCGATGCCATAGTAATTGACAAATCCGGAACATATCTCGGTCCCCGCCACCTGCTCGAATTCAAAAACGAAATCGTTCAATCCGTAGGCACAAAATCCGGTGCCTTCCGACTTCGAGGTAAAGGCACAGCCGAGAATCCTTATATAATAGCGTCCAAGAGCGATTTCGAGGAATTTGAACTCGGGCTGTGCAACGATGAAGCTTCAAAAGGCTTCGGACTATTTTTCGATCAGACGGCAGATTTCGACGTGCCGCCGCGCAGTCAGATTATTATGGGCACATACCACGCATGCGAATCGTTTGCAGGGAACTACAACGGCAACGACCACACCATAACAGTACCTTATGTCGGGGGTGAATCGGATGCCGATAAGGCAATAGGCCTGTTCAAAGAACTGTCAAACGGAGCGGTTATAAAAAATCTGTGCGTCAATGCCATGATTCAAGGTGTGGCATCGGAAGGCGGAGGCCTTGCCGGTATCAGCAACGGCGAGGTCACAATCGATAACGTAACAGTCACCGGAGCAATCAACAATGACAATCGCTACAACATCGGCGGAATGATCGGCTCCGGCTCGGGCAATCTTACCATTTCCAATTGCCGCATCAATGTCTATGTCAAGGGTGAAGATGCTGTCGGAGGGCTGATAGGACGATTCGACGACGGAACTCTTACAATAAAAAATATATCGAACAGGCAGGACGACAACTCTTTTTATCCGTTCAGCGTGGCCGCCACCGCAGCCAATGCCGGCGGATTGATTGGCCGCATCAACGGCGCTGCCAATATCTCTGTCGACGGAGTCGAGCTTAATCGTTCTGTACAGGCCGAGGACGTAAACGTCAAGGCTGTATCTGTTAAAAATGAAAATGCCGGAGGACTGATTGGCGGCATTTTCGCAATGAACTCGTGCGCCATTGGCAATGCATCCGTAAACGCACCTGTGTATGGCGGCAACTCAACAGGCGGATTGATTGGCTACGTCAATCTTTCATCCGACATTTCACTCGAAAATGTATCATTCCATTCCGTGGCAAGCGGCAACGAGAATGTCGGTGGCATCTTCGGCACAGTGCATGGCAACAAGAATAACATCATAATTGGCGGGAACGATAAATCCACATCTGTAAAGCAGGAATCCAATGCCCTTGTCGCCATAAAGGGCGTGAAAAGTGTCGGCGGATTTGCCGGCTACCTGCAGGAAACCACTGTCAAGGGAGCTGTAGCTTACCTCAATACCCAAGTAACAGCATCGCAAATGAATGCCGGCGGCGCCTGTGGACGCATCAATGATGTCACATTGGACGCAACCAGATTCAGTTCGTCAAACTCGATGCATGTCTATGCTCCTGAAAATGCAGGCGGCCTGATTGGCTATGCCTACGGCTCGACGGTTAAAGGCAACGTGTCTATTTCCAATTTATCGGGACTCGGCTATATACCCGATGCCGATACTTTCGAAAGTTCATTTAGCGGAACTGTGAGCACTACCGACAACTATGGAAAATCAATCGGAGGCTGCATAGGATATGCCAAAGACACCAATATTGAAGGACTGTGTTTTTCCGGCACTGTCATCGGCGCAAACAATGTCGGCGGAATAGTCGGATTGGCCGAGATAGAATCGAAAGGCGGAATTTCATCGTGCGTCAACCGCTCTCAAAAGATTACAAACAGCCTGGCTGACAACACCGGCGGCATTGTCGGTATGGTAGAACCACGACCGGGTATAAGGTTTGAAAATCTTATAAACTACGCGGAGATCGCCGGCTCTGATCACACGGGCGGCATCGCAGGCTATATCAATTGCGACCATGTCTCGGACAATATGCGGTTGAGCAACGCACTTAATCTTGGCAAAATATCCGGTACATACCAGGTAGGAGGATGCGTCGGCTACATATATGCCCGGGAATCCAATTCATCGGCAAAAATAATTGAATACTCGGCCAACTATGGTGAGATCAGCAACTCGTCGGGCGGTAATATAGGTGGCGTGGCAGGATATTTCAACGCCCGACACAGCCACTTGCTCCGGTCGGCCAATTACGGTCGCGTATCGGGCAGCGGCAACGACGTGAAAGTCGGAGGTCTCGCAGGACGTATGGGCACTAACGACGGCCCGGGCTCGGCCGAACAGTATAACCTCGAATTGGCTTACTGTTGCAACTTCGGCGAAATACGCAGCGATACACGCAATGCCAATGTCGGAGGCATACTCGGATGGCAGGAACAAGGCGCTCCTACCGACCCTACACATTACATGCTGCACGATTGCTACAATATGGGCATCTTGCCAACAGATCATGATAAGGACACTGGCGGCATTCTCGGATGCATAGACCATCAAGGCGAGATACAGCGTTGCATCAATGTCGGACAAGTATCACACGGCAACGGCTGCGTCGGCACTCACAAAGACGGTTGCATATATTACCACCACGACCTATATTACCGCATCGACTCGGGCAAAGGCTGGGATGCAGAAAGTTTCAAAGACAACGAAAAGAAAAATCAAAGCAAATTCAAAAACTTCGATTTCAACGAAGTGTGGGCTATCGACAACGATGACTCGCACAACGACGGTTATCCCTATCTGCGCGACTGTCCGTGGCAATCGGTTAAGATTAAAAAATAATGTACTTGAATATACACGACGAGCGCCGCTGACATCGATCAGCAGCGCTCGTTCTATGTCGTCTACGTATTACTTCTTAAAGTAACGGTTGAACAGGCCTTGGAAGCCTTTGCCGTGGCGAGCTTCGTCCTTTGCCATTTCATGAACGGTGTCGTGGATGGCATCGAGGTTGAGTTGCTTTGCACGAGCGGCAATACGCATCTTGTCGGCATTGGCACCGGCCTCGGCAAGCATACGCTTTTCGAGGTTGGTCTTGGTGTCCCACACACAGTCGCCGAGAAGTTCGGCAAACTTTGCTGCGTGTTCAGCTTCTTCGAAAGCATAGCGACGGAATGCGTCGGCAACTTCGGGATAGCCTTCGCGGTCGGCCTGGCGCGACATTGCCAAGTACATACCCACTTCGGTGCATTCACCGGTGAAGTGAGCGTTGAGGTCAGCGATCATCTCTGCGTCGCAACCTTTGGCTACGCCTATTTCGTGCTCTGTCACAAAGTTGACAGGTTCTGTTTCGTCTATTACTTCAAATTTGTCGGCGCCGACATGGCACTGCGGGCATTCTACCGGTGGTTCTTCGCCTTCGTAGACGTAGCCACATACTTTACAGCGGTACTTCATAGTGAATCGATTGTTTAGTTGGTTAAATTGGTTGGTTGTTGGTTGGAATGAATCCGACGCAAAGATACAACAACGGAATGATACCGCAAAGTTGCGCCACGAAAATTTATTTGTAAATTTGCATTATATTTTCAATCCGATGAAACGCAAACACAACAACAGCAACCGCATATTTTGGATAGCAGCCGGCACAGCAAGCGCCCTACTTATAGTAATCGCCATGATGTTCAGCGCCGCAACTCTGTCGTTCGACGGCAAAACCGCTCGACGCGTGTACATTCCTCGCAACAGCACCGCCGAAGCCGTGCACGACTCTCTGTCGTCGGCATTCGGCAGCAAGTACGGCACGCGCTTGTATCGTATTTGGTCTATTATGGGCGGAGATCCAACATCATCCGTCGGCTCATATGTTGTAGAGCCCGGGACAAGCGTCTGGCACGCGGCACGACAGATTGCCAAGGGCCGACAGACTCCGATACGCGTCACACTCAACAATATGCGTACCATCGACGATCTCGCCTCAAAATTGAGCGCACGCCTCGAAGCATCGCACGATGAATTTATGACAGCAATAGACACTATACCCGCAATTTATAGCGAAGGATTTAAAGTAAAAGAAGAATATGCGGCCGCCTTTCTGCCCGACACCTACGAATTCTTTTGGACTATGGGACCGGATGTTGTAATAGGGCGACTGATCAGCGTGCGCAACCGCTTCTGGAACAAGACTCGCAAAGACAAAGCCGAAGCTCTCGGGCTCACCCCGGTGCAAGTCGCCACTATTGCTTCGATAGTTGAAGAAGAAAGCCGTATGACGGATGAATATCCGACAATCGCACGCCTCTATATCAACCGAGTGCACAAGGGTATGAAACTTCAGGCCGATCCTACCGTAAAATTCGCAGTCGGCGATTTCACGATCCGCCGCATCAACAGCGAGCACCTCAAGTCCGATTCACCGTACAACACATACAAGTACGCCGGGCTACCGCCTGGGCCTATCCGCATTGCATCGGGCAAGACAATTGATGCCGTACTCGACGCCCCCGAGCACGATTACCTGTATATGTGCGCTAAGGAAGACTTCTCGGGCTATCACAACTTCGCCGGTGACTATGCCACCCACATGGCCAACGCCCGCC
The DNA here is from genome assembly GCA_937995285.1 of uncultured Bacteroidales bacterium. GTDB lineage: Bacteria > Bacteroidota > Bacteroidia > Bacteroidales > Muribaculaceae > CAG-873. The sequence goes on from CALKKU010000139.1 coordinate 35,918, forward strand.
GATACCAAGCCGAACTCAACAAGCGAAACATTCACTGAAACGCCGGTCGGCTACATCACTGAATCATTTTCCGAACAAAGACTGAACCTTGGCGCGATTTGCGCCAAGTTCCACAGCACGGCGTGCATCTTCGTGAGCGTCATCGAGACGATAACGGTCGCGATTAAGCCACGCCCTGTAGTAATATAATTCGGGATCGGACGGATATTTTTCAAATGCCTGTCCGAGCGTTTCCGACGCCTCGGTCAACTTGCCGAGTTGCAGATAACACCCTGCAAGCGCCGCGTAATATTCCGGCGACGGTTCGAGCTCGACAAGCCGTTGATAGTACGGCACCGCATCTCGGTCGCGCCCGGTGAGCGAGTATAGCGAACTCATCGCGAGAGCCGTATCGACTGCGTCGGGTGCCATCGTCCGCAGCACGGCAAAGTCCGATTCGGCCACCGACATATTGCCACCATACAGAGCCATCATCCCGTGATAGTATCTTGCATCGCAATTCAGCGAGTCGGTAGCAATTGCATTGCCGAATGTCTCGTATGCCTCATAATCGCGATTGTGGCGGAGCAACAGACGCCCCTTGCCGAGCATCGCTATCACCATCGATGGGGCTATGTCGAGTGCACGGTCGTAGGCATCAAGTGCAAGAGAATCGAGCCCCTGGTATGTATAGACAGTGGCCAGATTTGTCAACAGTAACGAATTTGACGGATGCGTCGGGCGCACGCCGAGAGCATCGTTAAGTCGGGCTGCCGCTTCCGGCCAGTTCTCATCCGCTATGGCTCGGTCGGCTTCGCCCATCAGCAGGAAATACGGATCTTCGTCGGTGAGTGTGTCGACAGGTTCATAGGCAAGAGCCGCTATCGGGCAAACAAGCCATACAAGTATCAGTATAATATTCTTCATCGTCATTGTAAACGTGCTATGTTATTGACAGGCGCAAAGTTCCGAAATTATTTCGTGTTTGTGTTAATAAAAAAGTGGAAAAATAAGCAATAAGATTAAAAAATAAGTAGTAAATTTGTGACATGAAAGATATTGTACGACACATCGAATACTTGCTGCAAAGCCATGATTGTGTGATAGTTCCGGGTCTTGGAGCCATCCTTGCGCATGGTGCTGAAGCACGTTACGACGATGCAGCCGGCCGTTGGGTGGCTCCGCGTCGTGTATTGTCGTTCAATCCCTTGCTGTCGCGCACCGACGGATTGCTTGCCGCATCAGTTGCCCGTCGCGACAAAATTTCGATTGACAAGGCCGCCGCACTTGTGGCCGACATCGTGACCGATATGCGTCGCGAACTCGAAAGCACCGGACACCTGAGCCTCGGACACGTAGGTTCGCTTACAGCTACCATTCACGGCACATTGGCCTTCGAGACAGCCGACATCGCTTGGTTGTCGCCGCGACATCTGTGGTTGCCGACAGTAAATGTCAGTCGTATCAAGACTGCATCGGAAGTCGAGCACGAACACCAAATCGAAGAAGAACAAACCGTTCGCCACGATTGGCGTGCCGTCCTTCGCCGCAGCGCCGCTGTTGCAGCCTGCATCGCCCTGATTGCCGGAATAGCGTGGACGGTAAAGACCACCCTGCCCGATGCTCCTCAGCAGCAGACGGCATCAGTCGCTCCGTCGCTATTGCGCTCGCACTCGGCCGATGCCGAAGTCGCCGCGCCGACCGAAGAAGCAGCTCCGCTCGTACTCATCATCAACAGACACGACGAAGCGGAAGACATAGCCGAAGCCCGGCCAACGTCGTCGGACAAGTCTGACAGGTCCGACCAGTCCGACATTTCAGCCGAGTCCGCCACCCAGGCTCGCCTCGACGAATCCGACAAATACGTACTCGTAGTCGCGTCACTGCACTCGCTCGAAGAGGCTCACAAATACGTAAATCAACACCCAGACATTAACCTTGGCATACTCACCGTCGGAGGACGCTTCCGCGTCTACGCAGCCACAGGCGACACCCCGGCCGCTACACTTGCGGCAAAGACAGGCGTCATCGCACGCCGCTATCCCGACTCGTGGGTCTGCCGCCGATAAAATATGCCAATGGAATCATTACACGACCTTCTGTTGCGCCGTCACAGCATCCGGCGCTACACGCCGGAGCCTATCGAAGCCGACGACGTGAAAACCATCCTCGAAGCAGCATTGTTGGCACCATCATCCAAGAGCGTACGCCCCTGGCAGTTTGTCCTTGTCGACGACAAATCCATGCTCGAACAGCTTGCCGGATGCAAAGCCGCCGGCTCACGTCCTATCGCAGCATGCTCGTTGGCTGTAGTCGTCTGCGCGTCACCCGAAAAGACCGATATGTATCTCGAAGATATGTCAATCGCGGCCGCGTATATGCAATTACAAGCCACCGCGCTCGGACTCGGCGCATGCTGGATTCAGATTCGCAATCGCGAAGCCGTCGACGGCGAGTCAGCCGAAGAAATAGTTAAAGAACTGCTCGGCATTCCTTCGGATATGATTGTTGAATGCATCGTCACAATCGGTCATCCCGACGAAGAACGCCGGCCCGTCGACCCCGCAAAGCTGCTGTGGGAAAAGGTACACGTAGAGCGTTGGAAACAATCTGATGATCAATAACGATATCACTGCGACACCGACAATGGCTGTGATTGGCGCCGGCAACGTCGCCACGCACCTCGCTTCGGCATTTCATCGCGTAGGTGTGAAGATTGTCAGCGTCACCGACAATTCAGGCCGCCACGCCCCGGCACTTGCCGAAGCACTCGGAGCCGAGTACGTAGCTCGCGTCGAAGACATCAGCAACGACGTTGACTTCACACTCATCGCCACGACCGACGCGGCAGTAGCAGACATATCTCGTCGCCTTTCGCCGCGTCGCGGCCTTGTGGCGCACACATCAGGCAGCGTTCCGCTCGATACACTTTCACAGCGACATCCGCATGCCGCCGTGCTCTATCCGCTGCAAACATTCTCGCGCGATGTCGCAGTAGACCTCAGCATGGTGCCATTCTTCACAGAAGCCACGTCGACCGACGATCTCGCCACAGTCGACACCTGGGCACGCCGTCTCGGCAACAACGTATATCATGCCGATTCCTCACATCGCCGCTATCTCCACATCGCCGGAGTTCTCACGAGCAACTTCCCCATCTACCTGCTCGAAGGCGCTCGGCAAGTGCTTGATCGCGGCGGCTATCCGCTCGAAGTCGTCAAGCCGCTCGTCGAGGCATCGATGAATAAGGCTTTCACCACATCACCGGCAGACGCCCTCACAGGTCCCGCACGCCGTGGCGATGTTGCGGTAACCAAACTTCAGGAAGAGGCTCTCGAATCACCGTTCAAAGAAATCTACCACACCCTCACCCAAGCAATCCTCAACGACTACCATGGGCAAAATTAATTATCCGCTCGACAAAATCCGCGGCATCGTCTTCGATGTCGACGGCGTGCTGTCACCGACCGTCGTACCACTCGGCGACGACGGAATCCCTCGCCGTATGGCCAATCTCAAAGACGGCTACGCCATTGTGCAAGCTGTTCGCAAGGGCCTAAAGATAGCAATAATCACAGGAGCTGTCGCCCCCGGACTGCGCGAACGCTTTGCCTTGTGCGGCGTCACGGATTTCTTCTGCGGCAAACTCGAAAAGCTCGAAGTACTTACAACATGGATGGCCGACAACGACCTTATACCCGAACAGGTGGCATACGTCGGTGACGACCTGCCCGACATAGCACCGATGCGCCACGTAGGCCTTGCCGTGGCACCGCACGATGCCTCACGCGACGCTCTCGCAGCGGCCGACTACGTAGCCGATGCCGACGGCGGCCACGGTGTAGGCCGCGAAATCATCGAAGACGTAATGCGTGCGCAAGGCATCTGGCCCGGCACATCAACAACTGCATTCGGATAATCCTCATCAATCTATCACACGACAGAAATGGCACACATCATACTCGCTTCAGCATCCCCTCGCCGCCGCGAACTCCTTAAAATGATTACACCCGACTTCGACATAGCCTCCGGCATCGAAGTCGACGAAACCTATCCGAACACACTTCCGGCCGAAGAAGTGCCTGTATTCCTTTCGCAACTCAAAGCCCGAGCCTACCGGTGCCGCCTGGCGACCGACCACGACATCCTCATCACCGCCGACACCGTAGTGATTATCGACGGCGACATCCTCGGCAAACCGGCATCGCGCGACGAAGCAATATCTATGCTCACACGTCTGAGCGGCCGCACCCACCACGTTGTCACAGGGGTTACACTCACTACGCTCCACAAATCCGAATCATTTTCACAACTCACACAAGTACACTTCGACAACATATCAAGCGCCGACATCGAGCACTACGTCGACAACTATCGTCCCTACGACAAAGCCGGAGCCTACGGCATCCAGGAGTGGATCGGCGCCGCAGCCATCAGCGGCATCGAAGGCAGCTTCTACAACGTTATGGGCCTCCCCGTCCACGCCCTGCACCAACACCTCCGCAATCTCAACCAACTATGAACATCAATGACATCTTGAACAAACTGAAGGGAACCATATACGGTCAAGCGATTGGAGATGCCCTCGGCCTCGGAGCCGAGGGCATGAATGATGAGGATATGGCATGGAAATATCGCAACGGTATCACACATTATAGCGACATATTTCAGGACAGACATCGCCGCAGGTGGAAAATCGGCGATTGGACAGACGATACGGATATGATGCTATGCATTGCCAATGCAGTTATTCAAGACAAGGGCGTAAACTCGACAACCATTGCACAAAACTTCAAAGACTGGGCTATGGGAGAGCCTATGGGTATAGGCAACACCACTTATAACGTACTCAACCAACCTGAATATGTCGAGAAGCCTTTTGAAGCATCCAAATTGATATGGGATATGAGCCAATGTCGCAGTGCGGCAAATGGAGGCTTGATGCGCACATCCATCGTCGGAACATTTCCAAAGGCTGTCGAAGAATGCGCAGTCAATATATGCCGACTCACCCATTACGACTCTCGTTGCACAGGTTCGTGCGCAATTGTTTCTCTACTGATCCACAACTTGATTTACAACAATCGCGAATTATCGTACGATGAGATAATCGATATAGCCAATAAATACGACACACGCATTGCCGAATACGTTGACTTGTCACTAACTTCTGACATAAGCCATTTAAATCTGCAAGACGAATACTCAGTCGGCTACACCTTACGGTGTTTGTCTGCCGCACTATGGGCGTATTGGCATGCCGACACGTTTGTAGATGGCCTTCTGGCAGTCGTAAGAGCCGGCGGCGATGCCGACACAAACGCCGCTGTTGCCTGCTCAATCCTCGGAGCAAAATACGGATACGATTCCATTCCGGATGAATACAAGGAGGGACTGATATACCGCGATCAACTCGACAAAGTCATCACCGGAATGTGGCACATCATTGAAAAGTCTCTATCCAAGAGATAGAAATCACCTTCACATTTAAAAAAACGAACCGAAGCATAAAAAAGGCCCGGGGGACTGCATTTCCTAATTACGTTAAAAATCTGCCTGGTTTTAACCTAAAAGTGTTAATTTTCAACTTTTTTATACCAATCCGCGTTCCATTTTTCCGACGCAATACATTAACTTTGCGGCATAAAACAGGAAACAATTAACCCATACACCGATATGAAAAAACAATTGATCATCCTCAGCCTTGCCCTCGCCGCCGGCGCATGGACGGCACAGGCACAGCGAGCGCTCCCCACAGCCTCACAAGATGCTTTTGTTGAAGTGGCCGAAGCCACCGTCAATGGCGTCGTATCAGTTAAAAGTTATGCCACACCCCGACAGGCCTACAGCAGCGGCGACGGAATGGGATTCTTCGACGACCCCTTCTTCCAATACTTCTTCGGACAGCCGCAGCGCCGACAGCAGCCGCAGAAAGAGCCCGAGCAGCAGCAACAGCAACTCGGTCTCGGCTCAGGCGTCATCATATCAGCCGACGGCCTCATCGTCACCAATAACCACGTGATCGAAGGCGCCGAACGCCTCCAGGTCACCCTCAACGACAACCGCGAATTTACCGCCACCGTCGTAGGCGCCGACCCCACCACCGACCTGGCACTCATCAAGATCGACGCCCCTGCCGACCTCCACGTCATCC
>CALKKU010000140.1 GCA_937995285.1 uncultured Bacteroidales bacterium
TCCTCAAAGAAGGCGACATCTGCGAAGCTATGGTTCACGCTGCAACCGACACCATCCTCACTTGCGAAATGCCTACATCGGTAGTTCTCGAAGTAACCTACACCGAGCCCGGCATCAAGGGTGATACTGCAACAAACACCCTCAAGCCCGCAACAGTTGAAACCGGTGCAGAAGTACGTGTACCCTTGTTCGTCAACATCGGCGACAAGGTTCGTATCAACACCGCCGACGGTTCTTACGTAGAACGCATCAAAGCATAAAGATCTATCAATCGATAAAAAGCAGCGGCTTGGCAAATTGCCAAGCCGCTGCTTTTTATCGTATCCTACAATATCATTAGTAGGCAACATTAACGCCTGTATCAATACCATTGTTCTGCAATGTACGATTTGCTCGCTGATACGATTTACCGAAGTTAGCTCTGTATACTATGTTTAATTCAACCATATTGGCAAAATCCTTTATAAAGAAGGTATTGAATACCGGATGCACCTTCGATGGCGTATTGGTTTCTTGTAAAAAGCCTCTCTTCGTAAAGGCATTAATCACCCTTGCTCCAAACGAAAAATCTCGCCATCTGTATTTCGCTCCAAAATAATCGAAGCGAATATCGCGACAGAATGTACGGCCGTCGAGGCTATAGCGCGGTGCCACAGAATAGTTGGCATAGATTGTCCAATTCCCGAAATAAGCGTTTGCACTGATACCTGCCCAAACTTTATCAAGCGTATTTCGTTCATCGACCTCGGAAATCACATATTTATCCCAACCAACAGATGCAGAAACAGTAAGATGATTAAATAGATTTTGATAACTCAAATCCATCTGCACGCTGAGGTTATCTGTATAATTACCGTTTTCGGTTCTGTTGATGAACATACGATAGTACTCACTCGCCGGATCTCCGTCATAATGCCACACCGAGTTCAACGGGTTGTCGGTTCGGCTGTAACTTCCCCACGCAGTAGCATAGAAATCACCGGCGTTATACCTTACATACAAGCGGTTGCGCTGATATATACTCGGCTTCACATATATGTTGCCCATTTGTAATGATATATCATCAATGGTATGCACATCTTCATTCATTACAGATAAGGATGGCATATCAGGACTGTACATATAAAGATAGTTCGCACTCCAATGTTTGTTTAGCCGGAAATTGAGGGTCGCGGTAGCCTTGAATTTCAGATAATGCTCATTGCCTGACAGACCGTCATTATGGAAATATTTTCCACCGACACTAAATGTATATCCCAACTTGTTCCACCGACCAGCAAGGTCTCCATAGAAGTACACGTTGTCTCTTGTCAACCTGTCTGTTTCAAACGACACTCCATTTTCCGAATACTTGTTTTCTGTGTGATTGCGGCGGTAATTAATACCATAACGAGTAGACACATTTCCGATTTTAAGAGAATACAGTGCTTCTACTGTAGCCGCCCAACTGTCATTGCCGGTATAGTTTATCTGATTGAAATCTGCTCCTTGATCATACTTATAGTGCATTTCTCGGAAATAATCACCGCTTGATATTGTACCGGTTGCATTTAATTCCAGCGACTGCGTTTGGCTAAAATTCTTCCGGAAATACAAATCAAGTGACGGCGAATGTGACTTGGTCTTATTCGGGTTAAACTTACTGTATATACTGTTAACACCATCAATAGTTTCGTCCATCACGTTATAGTTTCGGTTGCTTATATCCTTAGTTCCGAAACTAAGATTCGCTGACAGCATTGTATTCAGGTCATACATATATGTGTAACCCAGTGCGACACGATTGCTAAAATCTCTTGTGGATGACGGCTGTCCTGTTTGATTGCGATAGATGATACTTTCTCTGCCGACAAATTGCTCTTGAACATCAGAATACTGCTTGGTGTTTTTCTGCCATGTATTACCGTAATTAAGAGTCCATTCCGACTTTTTGTAATAGTATGTCCCTGCGACAGTGGCATTCGAGCGTAAAGATGTAACAGCTTCGTCAAGCTCCACCATTATTGTTCCGCCTTCTTGTCGAGGCTTCATAATGAAATTAATCACACCCGCCACTCCGCGATCGGCATATCTGATATCAGGCGTATTCCGATATTCCACTCTCATTATGTCGCGCTGATTGAGCGACTGTACCTTCGTAAAGGATTCCTCCTTGCCATTAACCATAAAAACGACTGAACCGCCATCAACCGACACTCGTTTAAGGGGCTCATTAACTTGCAATCCCGGCATCTTAACCTTCATTTCGCTCAACAGATTAAGCGTTTCCGAAGCTCTCTCCAACTCAGATACGGACGGTATAATCACGTACTTATCAGCCTTTTCCACAACTTGCTGTGCTGTCACGACAACCTCTCCAAGTTCTGTCGTCTTGGGCGACATTCAGATTTCGCCCAAATCCAAATCATTGTCACCGATAAGTTCGATTGCAATTTTTTGAGATTCATATCCCAAGAATCCAAGGCCAACAAAGGCATCCGACACGGTAACATTGTTCAGCGAGAACCATCCGTTCCCATTCGTAACAGTCGCCGAAAGTGCTTTGATCGAATCATTCGAGAGCACTACCTGAACTCCGGGCAAGGACTCGTGTGTCTCTTCATCTATTACGACACCGGTTATACTTCGTGCCGATGCCAACAGGCAAAATGCAAATAAGCCTGATAGTGTGATGTATCTTTTCATTTAGATTCAAGTTATTTGTTTGTCGACAAAGGTATATAATTTTTCGCAACAACTACAAAGCAGGGGGGGGGAGGAAAATTCTGATTAAAATAGTTAATTTATACTAAATCCGACAATTTCGCATTAAATCCATAATCAATAACAATAAGCAAGCATATCAATAAATCTTAAAATGATGACAAGAATAGATTTTTATGCGTAACTTTGTGCAAGATTATAATCTGATGATATCAAGTCTGAACGAAAATAAAAATATCTGTGCTATAGCCGATGCTATAGAGGCAAACGAACATATCGTTATAGTCACGCATCAAGCACCCGACGGAGATGCCATCGGTTCTTCGTTGGCGTTGCAGGGTGTGCTGTCATCGCTCGGAAAAGATGTACGCATCATTATCCCGGATATGATGCTCGCTTCGCTGCGGGCACTGCCGGGCGCAAAAGAGATTGTTGACGCAACACGATATGCCGAGTTTGCACAAACGACTATCGCGGACGCAGATCTTATCTTCGCGCTCGACTTCAACGGGCTTAAACGTATTGGCCGATTAGGCGACCACGTCGGGAATGCAAAAGCTACAAAGGTGATGATTGATCATCATCCGCAGCCCGAAGATTTTGCCGACATCGTTATTTCTCACCCTGAAATATCATCCACGTGCCACCTGGTATTCAAGGTCATTTGTGCACTCGGTCTTTTCACACGCATAGACAAGGCTGCAGCTCAGTGCATTCTTGCCGGCATGATGACAGATACCGGCAACTTCTCTTACAACTGCAACGATCCTGAACTGTACACCGTCACGGCGGAATTGATCAAATGCGGAGCCGATAAGGAATATCTCTATCGACTGCTGTTTGAATCGCACTCCGAGTGGTGTCTCAGACTTAATGCCTACGCAATGTATCACAAGATGGAAGTCTTCGGCAAAGAAGGAGCAGCGCTCATTACTCTCACGCGCGACGAGTTGAACCGTTTCCATTATGTCAAAGGCGATACTGAAGGCCTTGTGAACCGCCCGTTGGCAATCCCGGAAGTCAAATACTCCTGCTTTATGCGCGAAGAGGACGGATACGTGAAAGTATCAATGCGTTCGCTCGGCTCATTTCCTGTAAACGAATTGTGCCGTGAACATTTCGGCGGAGGTGGTCACGTAAATGCCGCCGGCGGCGAATTTAAAGGCACACTCAAGGATGCGGCAGACTTGTTCCGCTCGCTTCTGAAAGTAAACAAGGAATTATATCTCGGTAATCACATCAGCAAATAAACCACAGCAATGAAATATACATCAATCGCCATCGCAATCATCGCAGCATCGACATTAGCGTCGTGCTCTGATGACAAGAGTTATGCAGAACTCCTTAACGAGGAGAATGCGTATGTCAATTGCTTCTTGGCCGATCATAAAGTTGTTGACCATATACCGGCCGACACTGTGTTTGAATGCGGACCCGACGCACCGTATTATCGACTCGACGAAGACGGCACACTGTATATGCAGGTGCTTGATGCCGGCACACCCGGAAACAAAGTTAAATACGACGAGCAGATCTATTTCCGCTTCACACGCTCGAACATCGCCACATATAAAGACGGCGAGTTCGGATCGTCGGAAGGCAACGACGCTGTTCTCAACGGCAACTACTCTTTCCGCTACGGCAACTACCAGATTAGTTCATCATACAACAACGGCGTCGGCATTCAAGTTCCGTTAGATTACCTGCCCGTTGACTGCAATGTCAATATTGTCATCAAATCGCAATACGGCGTTCCGTCAGAAATAGCCTATGTAATCCCTTACCTCTACAACATTCGCTACTTCCGACCTAAAATTTAATCCTGAATATATATAACCTGAACACATTTATTTATAGAATACTAAATCATTACAACTATGTCACTCATAAAATCTATTTCCGGCATCCGCGGCACTATCGGCGGCCGCCCCGGAGAAGGCTTGTCACCTCTCGATGTCGTAAAGTTCACAGCTGCTTATGCTACCTTTATAGCCAAGAATACCAAGAAAACATCCAAGACCATCGTTGTAGGTCGCGATGCCCGCATATCGGGTCAGATGGTATGCGACCTCGTATGCGGCACACTCGTCGGCATGGGCTTTGATGTGGTCAACATCGGCCTTGCATCGACCCCGACCACCGAAATTGCCGTTACTGAAGAGAATGCCTGCGGCGGTCTCATCCTCACAGCATCACACAATCCACTGCAGTGGAATGCGCTCAAACTGCTCAACGAACGCGGTGAATTTCTCAGCGATGCCGAAGGCAAAGAGGTGCTTCGCATAGCTGAAGATGAATCATTCGTATTTGCGGAAGTAACCAAACTCGGTCACGTATATCATAACGACACCTACAATCGGAAGCATATCGATATGGTTCTCGCTCTCGACTTGGTCGACAAAGAAGCCATTGCGAAAGCCAACTTCAAAGTTGCAGTCGATGCAGTCAACTCCGTCGGCGGCGTTGTCATTCCCGAACTGCTCCGCGCACTTGGCGTAAAAGATATTATCACTCTCAACTGCGACCCGACAGGCCACTTCGGGCACACCCCCGAACCAATTCCGGAAAATCTTGGTGACATCTCGCGAGTTGTCAAAGAGAGTGGGGCGGATGTCGGCTTCGTTGTAGATCCTGATGTCGACCGCCTTGCGATCATCAAAGACGGTGGCGATTTCTTCGGAGAAGAATACACGCTCGTTTCCATCGCAGACTACGTACTGTCCAAAACGCCCGGTGCGACTGTAAGCAATTTAAGTTCGAGCCGCGCACTCCGCGATGTGACACTTGCTCACGGATGCGAATACTCGGCATCGGCAGTAGGCGAAGTGAACGTCACTACACAGATGCGCAAGACAGGCGCAGTCATCGGCGGCGAAGGCAACGGCGGCGTCATCTATCCCGCACTGCACTACGGTCGCGATGCTCTCGTAGGTGTAGCACTGTTCCTCACAATGCTTGCCAAGAAGAATCTCAAACCTTCCGAACTGCGTGCTCAACTGCCCGAATACTCTATCTACAAGACAAAGGTGGAATTGCAGCCCGGCCTCGATGTGGACAGTCTGCTCATAAATGTCAAGCAGAAATTCGCAGGTGAAAAGATTACAGATATCGACGGTGTCAAGATTGACTTCGCCGATTCGTGGGTACACCTCCGCAAGTCAAACACCGAACCTATCGTTCGAGTATATTCCGAAGCACACTCAATGGAAGAAGCCGAAAAGTTGGCTCAGTCCGTGCGTCAGATTATCCTCGATATGATTAAATAATTTCTTGGTCAATCGATGATATCGATAAACAATCTCTCAGTAGAATTCAGCGCAAAGTCGCTCTTTGACAATATTAGTTACGTAATCAACGACAAGGACAGGATAGCCCTTGTCGGTAAGAACGGTGCAGGGAAGTCGACTATGCTCAAGATCATAGCCGGCCTCCAAAAGCCGACATCAGGCTCGGTAGCAATTCCGGCCGACGTAACCGTCGGCTATCTGCCCCAGACAATGATTACCGCTGACGAGCTAACGGTCGCTCAGGAAGTTCGCAAAGCATTCTCGCACATTGACGAGATGCAGCGAAAACTTGACAGACTTAACGAAGAGTTGGCAGAGCGCACCGATTACGATTCTGAAGATTATCATCGATTGATTGACAGAATGACATCTCTTACAGAGCAACTTACCATCTTGGCTTCTGAAAACTGCGAAGCCGAGATGGAAAAGACTCTTTTGGGTCTTGGCTTTGTACGTGATGATTTCAACCGTCCTACATCCGAATTCAGCGGCGGTTGGCGTATGCGCATCGAACTCGCAAAGTTACTGTTGCAACGCCCCGATGTCCTGCTTCTCGACGAACCGACCAATCACCTTGACATCGAGTCAATTCAATGGCTCGAAAACTTCCTGATTACGAAATCGAAAGCCGTAGTTCTCGTAAGTCACGACCGTGCGTTTATCGATAACGTGACGCATCGAACGATTGAAATATCTCTCGGCAAGATATATGATTACTCCGTAAACTACTCGAAGTATGTGGAATTGCGTGCCGAGCGCATCGAACAGCAGATGCGAGCATACAACAATCAGCAAAAGCAAATCGCTGACACGGAAGCTTTCATCGAACGATTCAGATACAAGGCAACCAAGGCCGTACAGGTTCAGAGCCGTATGAAACAGCTCGCCAAGATTGAGCGCATTGAGGTTGACGAAGTCGATACCTCTCACCTCAATCTGCGATTCCCGCCGGCTCCGCGATCGGGCGATTTTCCTATAATCGCCGACAATGTTGGCAAAGCGTACGGCGACCATGTCGTATTCGATCACGCCACTTTCACCATCCGCCGAGGAGAGAAGGTGGCATTCGTCGGCAAGAACGGCGAGGGTAAGTCAACATTGGTAAAGTGCATAATGGGTGAAATCCCGTTCACAGGCACTTTAAAGATAGGGCACAATGTATCAATCGGCTACTTTGCTCAAAATCAAGCATCGTTGCTTGATGAAACTCTGACGGTATTCGATACCATCGACCGAGTCGCTGTCGGAGACATTCGTACAAAGATACGCGACTTGCTTGGCGCATTTATGTTTGGCGGGGAAGCATCGGACAAGAAAGTTAAAGTGTTGTCAGGCGGAGAACGCACTCGTCTGGCTATGATTAAGTTGCTGCTGCAGCCTGTCAATCTTCTTATCTTGGACGAACCCACAAACCACCTTGATATGAAGACCAAGGACATCCTGAAGCAAGCCATAAAGGACTTCAACGGTACAGTTATCGTTGTGAGCCACGACCGCGAATTTTTGGACGGGCTTGTCGAAAAGGTCTATGAATTTGGAGGCGGACAAGTCAAGGAATGCCTCGGCGGTATATACGACTTCCTTGAGAAAAAGAGACTTGCTTCATTGCACGAACTCGAATTGACTCAATCTCCGACGACACAGCAGCCCGTTCAGAAAAAGACAACAGATACCGCTCCGAAGGCAACAAATGAGCCGAATAAACCCAAGGCGAAAATCAGTTATGCCGAGCAACGCGAAAACGATAAAATTCTGAAGCGTGCCAAGAAAAAAGTCGAAGAGGCCGAAGCCGAGATTGCTCGCTTGGAAAAAGAAGTAAAGGATATTGAGGATGCTATTGCGAGCGGCAATATTTCCGATTCTTCGATCTACGACAAGCATGCCGAAGCCAACAAAGCGTTGGAGAACGCCATGAGCGTATGGGAACTCGCCTCAATGGAACTTGAGGAACTGTCTTCGACAATAGGCAAATAATAAGGTTACCGCATAGATTTAAGAGAATCAAGCAACTCCGACAGCCGCGAACGAACTTTCCGAAGTCTTGCCACCGCCTCGTAGCGACGTGTAACGCCTGTTGAATTATTACGCAACTGCTCCTCGGCCGCTTCAAGTTTTAGGCCTTTCTCCTTCACAAGGAAGTATATCATCCTAATCTTCTCAATATCGTTCGGCGTGTAGAACCGAGTTCCGCCGGCATTGCGTTTCGGCTTTATCAGTTTGAACTTTTTTTCCCAAAAGCGCAAGGTCGAAGCGGGGACATTGATAATATCGGCCACTTCACTGATCTTGTAGTATTTTTTATCGAGGTCGTCTATTCCTTCCATAGCATTCAGATTTAATCCATTACATGTCCGGCGTTATCAGCCTGACGTATCATTTCATCATATTGAGCCGGCGTCAAATCCATAAAGTAGTAATTGACGGGGTTTTGCGGCACGCCTGCAAGTCGCACCTCGTAGTGCAAATGTGCTCCGGTTGATTTACCTGAATTGCCGACTTTTCCGATCAAGTCACCACGATGTACTGTTTGGCCTTTCTTTACGAGAACTTCCGACAGGTGCGCATATCGGGTAACATAATTATATCCATGGTTAATCTCAATCAGATTACCATAGCCGCTCTTCCAATCGCTCCATTGAACGACGCCATCGCCCGTAGCATAAACCGGAGTACCGACTGCCGAAGAGAAGTCCATTCCTTCATGAAACTTTGTGGTACCGTATATCGGGTCTCGACGATAGCCGTAGCCCGATGCCATAGTTTTGAGATTCTTGGAGGAAATCGGCTGTATGGCCGGGATATGCGATATTCTATTCTTCATATCACCTGCCTGTTCTTTCAGAAAATCGAATGATTTAATCTGAGAATACAGCAAATTATCCAATCTGTCGAGTTTGTCAGTGACCGTCTTTACAAGTTCCACATCCGACATAGAATCGAGCAACTGATAGTTGCGACGGCGTTCCAAACCGGCAAGTCGCGAACCAATACTGACAGGTTCGGCCTGCATTAGGACACGATAAAAATTATTGTCGCGTGCCACCAAGTCTTCCATAACGGTTAACGCATCATCAGCCCTTCGATTAAGCATCTCTATACGTGCCTCAAGTTTGTCGTTTACCTGTCGAAGTTCTTTCTCGCGCGGGAAATCGAAAGAGAAATAAGCAATCAAAAATACGCATAGCCCGGCCAACATACCCCATACAAATTGTCGCGCCACCGACCACATACGTTCCTTCCCTGAAGGATACACGCGATCGTAGCGTTCGGTTATGGGGTTGTATCTGTAAAATGCTTTCAGGCTCATTCGGTTTAAGTGCTGATTATACGCTTATTTATTGCAAATGTAGTGCTTTTTCAGTAATTTTGCGTTGATTTTTGATGATAAAATTCACAATAATTTTCAAACAAGGTTTAAGACAATAACAATCAATAAATAATATGCTTACAGCTAAAGAACTACGCAAATCGTTCAAAGACTTTTTTGAAAGCAAAGGACACCACATCGTTCCGTCCGCACCGATGGTAATAAAAGATGACCCGACATTGATGTTTACCAATGCCGGTATGAATCAATTCAAGGATATCATTTTAGGTAACAAGGCGGCGAAGTACACTCGCGTTGCCGACTCTCAGAAATGTCTTCGCGTAAGCGGAAAGCACAACGACCTTGAAGAGGTCGGACACGATACATATCACCACACTATGTTCGAGATGCTCGGCAACTGGTCGTTCGGTGATTACTTCAAAAAAGAAGCCATCGATTGGGCATGGGAATACCTGGTGGATGTACTGAAACTCAACCCCGAGCACCTTTATGCCACAGTGTTTGAAGGCTCGCCTTCCGAAGGACTCGAACGCGATAACGAAGCTGCATCATACTGGGAAAAGCATCTCCCGACATCGCATATCATAAACGGCAACAAACATGACAACTTCTGGGAGATGGGTGATACCGGACCCTGCGGACCTTGCTCGGAAATTCACATTGACCTCCGCAGCGATGAAGAACGTAAGGCTATCCCCGGAGCACAACTTGTCAACCACGATCATCCGCAAGTAATCGAGATATGGAATCTCGTGTTCATGCAGTACAATCGTATGGCTGACGGCTCGCTGCAACCGCTCCCCGCAAAGGTTATCGATACCGGTATGGGATTCGAGCGCTTGTGTATGGCTATGCAGGGCAAGACGTCCAACTACGACACCGATGTCTTCACTCCGCTGATTTCCAAGATATCTAATCTGTCAGGCAAGAAATACGGCGAAGATGCCGACACCGACGTTGCGATGCGAGTTATTGCAGACCACGTTCGTACAATTGCATTCTCAATTGCCGACTCTCAATTACCTTCAAATGCAAAAGCAGGCTATGTAATTCGCCGCATCTTGCGCCGTGCTGTCCGCTACGCATACACATTCCTCAATCAGAAGTCGGCATTTATCTACAAACTTGTCGACACGCTCATCGAATCAATGGGTGATGCATATCCCGAACTTGAAGCTCAGCGCGACCTTATTATGAAGGTAATCAAGGAAGAAGAAGACTCCTTCCTGCGCACACTCGAGAACGGTATCAAGATGCTTGATGACGCTATTGCCGAAGCAAAAGCAGCCGGCAAAGATCATATCTCGGGTAAGCAGGCATTTGTGTTGTACGACACATACGGCTTCCCCTTGGACCTCACCGAGTTGATTCTCAAAGAGAAGGGCATGACTCTTATTCAGTCGGAATTCGATGCCGAGATGCAAGCCCAAAAGCAACGCGCTCGTTCGGCTGCCGCCGTTGAAGCGACAGACTGGGTTGTAGTCAATGAAGGTGAACAAGCATTCGTAGGCTACGACACACTGAAGACTTCAACAAAGATACTGCGTTATCGCAATGTAAAGCAGAAGAATCACAGTTTCTATCAGGTAGTACTCGCCGAAACTCCTTTCTATGCAGAGATGGGCGGCCAAAGTGGTGACCGCGGTACTTTGACTGACGAAACCACCGGCGAAGTTATCGAAATCTACGACACCAAACGCGAAAACGGTATGGGCGTACATCTGACAAAGAAAATGCCCGCGCATCCTGAAAATACATTTACCGCACAGGTGGATGCAGATACACGCTTGGCAATCTCTTGCAACCACACGGCAACACACTTGCTGCATCAAGCGCTGCGTGAAGTGCTCGGCACACATGTCGAACAGAAAGGCTCGCTCGTCACGCCCAACTCATTGCGATTCGACTTCTCTCACTTCCAGAAAGTCACTCCGGAAGAATTGCGCAAGGTCGAACGTTTGGCAAACAAACGAGTTCGCCAGGCAATAGCTCGTGATGAACATCGCGATGTGCCCATCGCAGAAGCTCGCGCAATGGGCGCTATGGCTCTCTTCGGCGAAAAATACGGCGATGAAGTGCGCGTAATCAAATACGGTGACTCTGTCGAACTTTGCGGCGGTACTCATGTTGACAACACCGGCAACATCGGTATGATAAAGATTATAAGCGAAAGTTCTATTGCAGCCGGCATCCGTCGTATCGAAGCTATTACAGCCGGCGCAATCGAAGATGCCATTGATGAAATGCAAAGCGTTTCGAACGCAATATCCCATATGCTCAACAATGCGCCCGACATCGTCAGCGCTGTTCGTCGCTCTATCGAGGAAAATGCAGACTTGCGCCATCAGGCCGAGGAAGCAATGAAGGAACGCATCAACACACTGACCGACAAAGTACTTGCAAAAGCCAAAGATGTAAATGGTATTAAACTTGTTGCTATGCAAGGCCCGTTTATACCGGAAGTCGTAAAGGGCGTAGCATTCAGCGTACGAACCAAGTCACCTGAATCAACTGCATTCATTGCCGCCACATGCGATATGACCGGCAAGCCGCTTCTTACAGTGATGTTCACAGATGATATCGTCAAAGACGGACACAACGCATCTGCTGTAGTTCGTGAAGCCGCAAAAGCCATCAAGGGTGGCGGCGGCGGTCAACCCGGTTTTGCACAAGCGGGCGGTAAGGACAAAGACGGTCTTGAAAAAGCCTTCGACGTTCTTAAAAATTCTCTCGCCAACTAATATTCATCGAGATGTCGTTTAAGAAATTATCTCTTATATTCACATTGGCTATTGGCTCCGTACTTGGAGCCAACGCCGCTGTGACCGACACCATTGTAGTCCCTACCGCAAATCTTCCAAAAGTTGCTAAAGCAGTCGTGATTACGCCGGAAACAGATGCCGCAGCCGGCACAAAGTATCCGAGTGTATATCTTCTTAACGGTTACGGCGGAGACTATAAGTCTTGGACAATCATACGCCCCGACCTCGGCAGATTGGCCGATATGTACGGTATGGTCATTGTGATGCCCGACGGCATGGACAGTTGGTACTGGAACTCGCCCAAGATACCCGAAATGAAAATGGAGGACTTCTTTGTGAACGACCTCGTTCCGTATATTGACGCCAACTATCCGACCAAAGAAGAATCCGCACAACGTGCTATTGCCGGTCTCAGTATGGGCGGACACGGCGCAATGTGGCTTGCCATACGCCATAAAGATATATGGAGCAACGCAGCCACGATGTCGGGCGGTGTCGATATCAGACCGTTCACAAGCCGATGGAGGATGAAACAACTTCTCGGCGAATATGAGACCAATGCAACAGTGTGGGATGAGCACACTGTTATCAATCTTGTCCCGACACTTCAACCGGGTAAACTCAATATCGAGATTGACTGCGGCGTAGACGATTTCTTCGCCGATGTAAATCGCAACTTGCATCAGGCTCTGCTTGATGCCAAGATTCCTCACGACTATATAGAACGTCCCGGCGCTCACACTCGAACATATTGGGCCAATTCGGTGCTTTATCAATTGTTGTTCTTCAACGAATGTTTCAACAAGTAATCAGCCTTTAAATGATTCTCAAAACCCTGTCATTAACCAACTTCAAGAATATCTCTGAAGCAAATCTTGAGTTTTCTCCCAAGATCAATTGCTTGTTGGGCAATAATGGTATGGGTAAGAGCAATCTGCTCGATGCAATTCATTATCTGAGTTTTGCTCGCAGCTACGGACGACTTTCCGATTCTATGCTAATAAAGAACGGGGAAGATTTCGCAATACTGAGCGCAAGGTACGATCGCCAAGGCGTTGAGGAGGAAATCAAAGTCGGATTGCGTCGCAATCAGAGAAAATCATTCCGCCGCGGCGGCAAAGAGTACAAGAAACTAAGTCAACATATAGGTCTGCTGCCGGCTGTGATGATCGCTCCTGCCGATTTGGCATTGGTCACAGAAACTGCTGAAGAACGCCGCCGCTTTGCCGATATGATTATATCTCAGAGCAATCACACATATTTGGAGGCTCTGATAAGATATAGCCAGTCACTTGAGCAACGCAATCGAATGCTGCGCGAAGGCATAGCCGATGCAACTTTGTACGAGGCTGTGGAGACTATGATGGATATGTCCGCACAGATCATCACGACAACACGTCGAGAGTTCGTTGAGCAACTTGCCGAAATATTTCATAAGTATTATCTTGAAGTTGCCGATAAAGATGAAGCCGCGAATCTCACCTACAAACAGTCAGACGAGGGGCATACATCTCTGAGCGATGCACTCGAACAAGCACGCACGCGCGACACATTACTTCGGCATACCTCGGTCGGCCCGCATCGCGATGACATCGTATTCATGCTCAACGGGATGCCTGTAAAGCAAACGGCCTCTCAAGGTCAAACTAAGACATTCACAATCGCGCTCAGGTTGGCTCAATATGATTTCTTGAACAGAGCCACCGGGATGAAACCGCTGCTGCTGCTCGATGACATATTCGACAAACTGGATGCCAATCGTGTGGAACGCATTATGAATATAGTGCGCAGCAACCGCTTCGGACAAATATTTATCACCGACACCAACCGCCAGCACCTTGACGAGATTATGCAAATGGCGGCTCCCGACTATAAAATTTGGGACGTTGTTGACGGTCGATACACCTTGCTAACACCCGACGCCGTATGAAGCAATACACGACGATGTCGGTAGGAGACATACTCGACTTATACATTGACAATGGCGGAAATCGCAAGTCATTCGATAAAGAGAAGGCGCTGTATTTGTGGAGTGAAATCGTAGGACCTGTTATCAATCAAGCGACTTTCAGACGCTACATAGAAGGCGACACTATGCATATATACCTCAACTCCGCAGCAATAAAAAATGAGCTTATGTATGTAACAGAGCCTTTGGTGCAGCAAATTAACAATGCCGTCGGCTCACACGTAATAAGCAAACTTATACTACATTAGAATTATTATCCGATTCAACGATATGTCAAATCAAAAAGTTCCTCAACCGCAGTACGAATACAATCACTGTATCGATGTTCAACTTCGCTTCAATGACGTGGATATGCTGGGACACGTTAACAACTCGGTATATCTTCAGTTTATGGACTTGGCGAAATACGAATATTTCAAAGCAGTTATGGGCAAGGACTTCGATCTAAAAGCATTGGCCGTAGTCGTAGTAAATATCAACTGCGATTTCTACTCGCCATCATTTATAAACGAACAATTGCAAGTGTTCACAACGACCGAGCGAGTAGGGGAAAAATCTCTTGTATTGGAACAACGTATCGTAAGTAAGGATGGTGACGTCAAGTGCGTCGGGCATACGATTATGGCAGGCTACGACCTGAAGACACTCAAATCAGCTCCGATTAACGACAATGCTCGCAAACACCTGTCACTGTTTGAAGGACGACAATTTTAAGTAATCTATAACCGAATAATAACCT
>CALKKU010000141.1 GCA_937995285.1 uncultured Bacteroidales bacterium
AAATCATCCGCGAAAAGATACTGCTCAACTACGACAAAGAAGTTCCCTACTCCACCGAAGTAATCGTAGAGAAATTCGACGAGAGCGACAAGTCCATCCACATCATGGCCGTCATCTACGTCGAGCGCGATTCCCAGAAAGGTATCCTCATCGGCCGAGGCGGCACCATGCTCAAGCGCGTCGGCACCGAAGCACGCAAGGACATCGCCACATTCTTCGACAAATCCGTATTCCTCGAACTCTTCGTCAAGGTAGAGCCCAACTGGCGCAACCGCGAAAATAAGCTGCGACAGTTTGGCTACATCGAGTAATTTTCGCTAACTTTGCACCCTAAAACACTGATACGAATATGCTTGTAGCAATAGTAGGCCGCCCCAACGTGGGCAAATCAACCCTGTTCAACCGACTCACACAGACCCGCACGGCTATCGTCGACCCGACAGCCGGCACCACTCGCGACCGCCAGTACGGCAAGGTTGATTGGAACGGCGTCGAATTTTCAATCGTCGACACCGGCGGTTGGGTAGTCAACTCCGACGACATCTTCGAAGCCGAAATCAACCGCCAGGTACACCTTGCTATCGAGCAAGCCGACGTCATCCTCTTCGTCGTCGACGCTATGAACGGCACCACCAACCTCGACGACCACGTGGCCGAAATCCTCCGCAAGAGCCGCAAGCCCGTGCTCCTCGTAGCCAACAAAGTCGACTCCAACGAGTGGCTCTACAACGTACCCGAATTCTACTCTCTCGGCCTCGGCGACCCGTACCCCGTGTCGGCCGTCAACGGCTACGGCACAGGCGATCTCCTCGACAGCGTCGTCAAAGACCTGCCCCAAGTCGATCCCGACGCCGAAGAGCAACTCGAAGACATTCCACGCTTCGCCATCGTCGGCCGCCCCAATGCCGGCAAGTCATCGCTCATCAACGCCTTCATCGGCGAAGATCGCCACATCGTCACCGACATCGCCGGCACCACCCGCGATTCAATCTACACACGCTACGACAAGTTCGGCTTCGACTTCTACCTCGTCGACACCGCCGGCATCCGCAAGAAAGCCAAGGTCAACGAAGACATCGAATACTACTCCGTCATCCGCTCCATCCGAGCCATCGAAGCCTCCGATGTCTGCATCCTCATGATCGACGCTACACGCGGCATCGAGACACAGGACGTCAACATATTCTCCCTCATCCAGCGCAACCGCAAAGGCCTCGTCGTAGTAGTCAACAAGTGGGATCTCGTCGAAGACAAGTCGCAGACCGCCATCAAGCACTTCGAAGCCGCTATCCGCGAGCGCTTCGCCCCCTTCACCGACTTTCCCATCATCTTCGGCTCGGCACTCACCAAGCAGCGCATCTTCAAAGTCATCGAGACCGCCGTCGAAGTCTACCAAAACCGTCAACGCACCATCGCCACCTCCGTCCTCAACAAGACCCTCGGCGAAGACATCGACGCATATCCCCCACCCGCCAACAAAGGCAAGTACATCAAGATCAAGTACATCACCATGCTCAAGGGAGCACAGGTGCCCACCTTCATCTTCTTCTGCAACCTGCCGCAGTGGGTCAAAGAGCCCTACCGCCGCTACCTCGAAAACAAGATTCGCGAGCACTGGACCTTCAGCGGCACCCCCGTCACCCTCTACTTCCGCGACAAATCCAAAGACTGACAACCAAACGCTCGGTCGCAGCGTTACAACTCTAAAATATTAAAATTATGGACATCGCATTAAACACAGCCGACAACTACTGGAGCCTGCTTAAAGGCCTCAGCAAGGATGTTAAAATAGAACTGATAGCGAAGCTCAGCAACTCACTCGTTCAGAAGGCGGAGAAGCACGTTTCCGCATCGCAATTCTACGGCGTGTGGAACGACTCCGATTTTGATATGACCTCCGACCAATTAGCCGACGAAATCAAGCACAGCCGTACATTTAAAAACGATATAATACCGTTTTAATTTATGAAAGGCGGATTTCTTTTAGACACGAATATTTGCATCCACCTTCTCAGAGGGAAATATGATGTGGACAAAAGGATCGATAGTGTCGGTTGGGACAAGTGCTACATATCGGAAATAACCGTAGCCGAATTAAAATACGGCTCTGAACTCGGACGACAAATGGGATATCATGGTCGCGACGAGCGATTGTCTGAATTCTTAGCCGCAATCAACATTCTACCCATCATTAATGTTCTCGACTTGTTTGCATCTGAGAAGGCGCGTTTGCGCCTCGCAGGAACGCCGGCAGATGACAATTTCGATTTATTGATAGGCTGCACCGCGGTCTACTACAACATGACAATGGTAACAGAGAATACAAAGGACTTTAAAAATATCACCAACATAAAACTCTGTAATTGGATAAACCGATAATATCATATCCAACTCAAAAAAATCAGAAACACCGACTGCCAAAACAAGGTAGTCGGTGTTTTCTTTAATCGGTGTGCATCGGCGATGCACACACTTTGCAAAAAAGATATAGAAAGATACATATATTGACTTTCCGAAGTCGACATCATTCAATTCGAGGAGAGGTCGTCAATGATGTCGTTACGGAGGTTTCTTCCGTCGCTGCAAAGTTAATACACGACAAAATTTCATCGGCAACAAATTCCGCCGGAGATTTTCCCCTCACCCGCCGTTTACACATTTTAATTTTCCGATAACCCTTCCTGCGTCGTGGTATTACCGTTCCAAACGGTAAAAACATTGCCGTTGGCATTAACCATTTGCCACTAACAGCCGTTTTTCGCCGATTTTTCCAGAAAAAGCAGGAAACATCGCAAAAAATAACGTAATGCCGGCGAAAGCCGGCAAAGGTAGGGGCGAGCCTTTGAAGTGACCCCAAAAAGTTGGACAGGTTAATAT
>CALKKU010000142.1 GCA_937995285.1 uncultured Bacteroidales bacterium
TCCAAAAAGTTTTTTGTCTAACTTTTTGGGGTCTGTTCACTTCGGCCCGCCCGCCCCGCCTTGCACCGGCAAAAAAATTCGGGCTGCAACTTGCGCTGCAGCCCGAACATTTATTTTCGGTTTAAATCGTCGTCGGATTAGCCGTTGATCTTCTTCATGGTAGCGATGAGATCGAGAACCTTGTTAGAGTAACCGATTTCATTGTCGTACCAAGAAACAACCTTAACGAAGTTAGGTGTCAGGTAAACGCCAGCGTTAGCGTCGAAGATCGAAGTGCGAGTGTCGCCGAGGAAGTCGCTCGATACAACAGAATCTTCTGTGTAGCCGAGTACACCCTTGAGTTCGCCTTCCGATGCAGCCTTCATGGCAGCGCAGATATCTTCCTTCGAAGCGGGCTTTTCGAGGTTAACGGTGAGGTCAACTACAGATACGTCGAGGGTGGGGACACGCATCGAGATACCGGTGAGCTTGCCGTTGAGTTCGGGGATTACTTTGCCTACAGCCTTTGCAGCGCCGGTGCTTGAGGGGATGATGTTGCCCGAAGCGGCACGGCCACCACGCCAATCCTTCATCGAAGGACCGTCTACAGTCTTCTGAGTAGCTGTGGTAGAGTGCACGGTTGTCATAAGACCGGTTACGATACCGAACTTGTCATTGAGAACCTTGGCGATAGGAGCAAGGCAGTTGGTGGTGCAAGAAGCATTCGATACGAACTGAGTACCCTTAACGTAAGTGTCAGCGTTAACGCCTACAACGAACATGGGGGTGTCGTCCTTCGAAGGAGCCGACATAACTACGTACTTGGCACCTGCTTCGATGTGACCCTGAGCTTTTTCCTTTGTGAGGAAGAGACCGGTAGATTCTACTACGTATTCAGCACCCTTTTCGCCCCAAGCGATTTCCTTCGGGTCGCGGCATGCCGATACCTTGATTTCCTTGCCATTGACAATGAGGAGGCTCTTTTCGAGGTCATAGTCAACAGTGCCGTCAAACTGACCGTGCATTGTGTCATACTTCAGCATGTAAGCCATGTAATCTACGGGAAGCAGGTCATTGATTGCTACTACTTCGATGTCGTCGCGCTTGGTCGATGCACGGAACACGAAGCGTCCGATGCGGCCAAAACCATTAATACCGATTTTTGTCATAATGTTTAATAAATTATTGGGTTGATTATCAATCTTTTTCGTTAAGTCTATAGTTCGTATGATTTTTCCGACTGCAAATTTACGAATTTTTCGTCTAATATCGTGAGATTTACCGTCCTTTGAACATTTTTTTTGTTAAATCATCTGAACAATGCCGTCCCGCGCTCGGCCTCACTTCGCCTTGCGGCGACGAGCATCCGCAATGATACCGCGCACGAAGCACAGTATGCGAATCACCGCACCGGCCAGCGTAAACGCAAGCCAGTCGCGCGGAGCACTGCCCGGAATGAACAGAAAAGCCGATGCCGCGCAGAAAAATATCGCGCTCCACGACTCTATGCGTTGCCAGCGGCGCTCACGCAAGTCTGTAGTTCTCACCGGATTGAACA
>CALKKU010000143.1 GCA_937995285.1 uncultured Bacteroidales bacterium
AAATAGTCCTATCTTTAAAGCGGATAAATATCCATATATACAAACCAACCATTCAATCTCATGAAAAAGTGCTTACTTATTCCGCTTATATGCGGAATTCTGAGCAGTTGTTCGCAAAGCGAACCAATCATCTCGAAAACAATTAATCAAAAATAATTTTATGAAAAAGACTGCAATACTGCTGTTCGCAGCAATGGGTATGATGCTCGCATCGTGCTCCGAATCAACGCCGGCTGAAGAACCGAAGGTTGACGATGCCAAGGAGGATAATTCCTCGAACAGCGACTTGGATGACGATCCTCGATTTTTTGAATATAGTGAGGCCGATAAGGCTGTGCTCAATGGAGTGAATGACTTCTCATTCAAGCTCATAGACCTTATTAGTAAGAATTATGCTGAAGCGGTTAACAAGCCCGACGGCAATTTCGTATTCTCGCCTGTAACGGAATCGCTGATGCTTGCAATGCTCGCCAATGCCGGCGATGCAACGCTTCAATCGCAACTGCTCAATGCGCTCGGAGTTGACAACATCAACGACTTGAATGCTACAAGCGTAAAGATGATGCGTACACTTCCATCGGAGACAAGTGGCGGATTCCTCACAATCGCCAATTCTGTGTGGGCGCTTCCCGGCTCTACGATCACCGATGACTATATGAAAATTCTTTCCGATGTTTACAATGCTGAATACGGTACTGCCGACTTCTCCACGCAGCAAGGCATAGACTTGGTAAACAATTGGGTTGCCACTGCAACAAAAGATAAGATTAGACAAATACTTTACAAACCGAGTAGAGACCTTGAAGCAACGTGGGTAAGTGCGCTTACATTCGAAGGTGAATGGTTTGATAAGTTTGACAAGTCTTTAACGTCTGATGCTGAATTCTTTGGCACAAAGGAAAAATCAACCGTTAGGATGATGCACAAGACTTATTCCGAAGGTCTTGCAATCGAAACGCCGAAATATACAATAGCAAAAATTAATTTCAGCGGTCCTGCAGATTTGTTCATAGTATTGCCAAGTGAAAATTCAGATATTGATGAAGTAATTGAGATGATGAAACCGTCGATATTTGACACTAATTTCAATGTTTATAAGATCAATCTCGCATTACCACAAATTGATTTGGCTACTGATATGGAATTAAATCCGGTACTTGGTGCTATGGGTGTAAATCCATATAACGTTAAACTTGCTAATCTGCAAACGCCACGATCTGATGGCGGTAAGATAATACACTTCGCCGAAAAGAGTATGCTACATATTGATGAAGACGGAGCATCTGCAGCATCAGTCGCATATGGTGGTGAAGTCGGATCTGATGGTAACGTCCATATCAGACCTACAATTGATATGACAGTGAACCGTCCGTTCCTGTTCTTCTTCCGCAACCAAAAGACCGGTAACATTATCCTTGCCGGCCGCGTTTGCAATCTGTAAGCGGAGTTTGGCCGGAAGTTTCAAAATTAACGTAATGCCGGCGAAAGCCGGCGAATGTAGGGGCAAGCCTTTGGCCTGCCCGCTACCCACACAAAAACTGTGTCGTAAATTAAGGCTTACGGCACAGCTTTCTTATATGTATTTCTATTTCTTTCTTGCCGCTTTAAGCGCAGGGTAAAGAGTTGTTTGCCAGATGATTATGGCGACAAGGCCGATGCCGGCGCCGACATATCCTATGTATGAAATTGACCAATTGTCGCATACTGCGCCACCGATAAACGTGCCGCTGCCTATGCCGAGATTGAAAATTCCCGAGAATATCGACATCGCCACCGCATTCGCATCCGGATGCGAGTTGGCGATGATTTCGTCTTGCATAGCAACATTGAATGCCGTCACCGCTATGCCCCAGCCGGCGCACGCCGCAATCGTAAGCACAGGGTAGGGCGACAGCGGATGCAGCAGGAACAGTGCCATCGTAACGCCCGACAGCGCCAAGGTCAGGAATGCTCGCGGATGCTTGCGATACCACATCGAGAAAGCAGCACTGCCGACCAAGCCCATAGCACCGAACAGCATCAGAGTGAATGTGATGCGCTGCTCGGGAAATGCCGACACTTGCTTCAAGAACGGCTCGATGAAGCTGTAGCCCGTGAAGTAGGCCGTGGCAAAGGCGAGTGTGATGACATAGATGCCGCGCAGTACACGGCTCTGAAGCATATCGGGCAAGTCCTTGATGCTGAAACTGCCGTGGAACGGTGTGCGAGGCAGCAGTGATGCAAGATAGATGACAACAGCCAAAGAAAACAGACCAACGCACAGGAATGTCATACGCCAACCTACAGCCAGACCGATGACACGCCCGAGCGGCAATCCGAAAATCATCGCAATCGACGAACCGGTCACAATCATACTTAGCGCCAAGGCCTTGTGTCGGTCACCAACCATACGCACGGCAAGCGGCGACACTATCGACCAGAAAATGGAGTGCGCGCAAGCCACGATAATTCGTGCTCCCATCAGCATCCAATAGCCCGATGCGACGGCCGACAGGGCTTGCCCGACGGTGAACAGTGCCATAACCCACAATAGCAGTCGGCGAAGATCCACACGTGCAGTAAGCAGCATCAGCGGCAGCGACAGCAGGCACACGCACCACGCGTACACCGATATGATGAGCCCGGCGCGAGGCTCGCTCACGCCGAGCGATGCCGCGATGTCGGTCAGCAGACCGATAGGCATAAATTCCGAAGTGTTGAATATAAACGTGGCGCACGTCAGGCCGACCAATGGAAGCCATTGGCGAATAGACATTTTATCTTTCATACCTTTATAACAAAATCAAACCTCAATCGACAATCCGTCGTATGCAATCTCCACACCGTCGGGCAACTCTACCGTAGCTTGCGGCCCCATATCGTGGCTCAGGTGGATGAGATATGCCCGGCGCGGTGCTATGGCTTCAATCACCGCGAGCGATTCTTTCAGGCTCATATGCGAGGGGTGCGGCTCGTAGCGCAGTGCGTTGATTACCAGTGTGTCCACTCCGCGGAGTGCCTCGATTGTTTCGGCAGGCATCTCCGAGCAGTCGGTGACGTAGCCGAGGCGGCCGATGCGATAGCCGAGAATCGGCAACTTCCCGTGCATTATTCTCACGGGAAGAATCTCGGCATTACCGATTGTGAACGGCTTGTAAGCCTCGATGTCGTGGATGGCGAATGTCGGCACACCGGGGTACAGTTTCACGGCGAACGACCACGGGTTGCGCGAGCGCAGATCCTCGCCTACATCGTGTTGGCAGTACGTGGGGAAATGGCGGCCTCCGAGGCAGTAGGGACGCAAGTCGTCGATACCGCCCACGTGGTCGTAATGGCTGTGAGTGATCAGCAGTCCTTCGAGCGGTGGAGCGCCGGCGGCGATTATCTGGCTGCGGAAGTCGGGTCCGCAGTCGATGAGTATGTTTTTGCCCGAATCGAGCGTCACCAGTGCCGACGTGCGCAGGCGCTTGTCGCGCCGGTCGGCCGATGTGCATGCCGCGCACCGGCAACCGATCTGTGGCACACCGGTCGATGTGCCCGTGCCGAGAAATAATAACTTCATTATATAATTGTACTCTATTGGAAAGTCAGTCGGTCAGCGGCGAAACCGTGTGAGCACGCCGTCTTCAAATATCAGAAATATACCGTCGTCGTAGGTCCAGCGTTCGACTTGCGCTTCGTTGGTGGCGCCGCGGACAATCGATGCCGGCGTGCCGAGCGCCAATCGGCATTCGTCGCGGCTCATACCTGCCGCCACATTGGAGTGGATGATGAGATCCCACGTAGCGTCGGCGATGCGCGGATATTTCGTGCGCGGGTCGGTGAACGTGAACAGCGATTCGAAATTGCGTGTCGCCGAGGCTTGCGAACCGTAGGTCATCGGCACGGAGTACGCTCCGGCCATTTGCGGGCAGTTGAACACCACGCGCAGCGGATGCACCGAACTGCCCGGCACCACGCTGTCGATGTTGACCGACACAAGTCGCAGCCCGCGAACCGACGTCAGTCCGTCGGCACTGTTCCAATGCGGCGTGTTGATGTACAGCGAGCGGCCTCGCAGTAGCGAATCGGCTGTCGACACCGCCGAGCATTCCACGGCAAACGGCACGTCGAGTTGCGCACGCGATTGAAATTCCTTGGCCGACACGCCGGGTACGTACGACAGTCGGCGGCCGTCGTCGCTGACAAAGTCGAGTTGCACGCCGTCCTCGCCCGTTACTGTCGGAATCGTCCGCACGTCGGCAAGGCTCAGCTTGTGCCCGGCAAGTGCATCGGTGCGCTCCGACGGTGCGGTGAAGATAATCGAAATCTTGTTGTCGACCACTGTCCACTGCTTGCCCGCCGTCCATTGGCTCGGGCGCTCGCTGGCTATGGGCATGGCAAACGAGCTTTCGGCCGTCGCTGCCGTGGCGGTATTGCCGTCGTTGTCGCCTTTGATGCGCGGCGTGCTCTCGATGCCGGTGAAGCACGCCGACAGCAACGCTACGAGCGATGCGGCAACGGCCGTTTTTATCAGTCCGATTCTCATTTAACGTTCGGTGTGATGCCGAGGTTGTAGTATATGAACGAATAGATGTCGGT
Source organism: uncultured Bacteroidales bacterium (assembly GCA_937995285.1). Lineage (GTDB taxonomy): Bacteria > Bacteroidota > Bacteroidia > Bacteroidales > Muribaculaceae > CAG-873. Next base: position 4,561 of record CALKKU010000143.1, read on the forward strand.
CCATTCGTCGATAAGTTTCGAGATTGGTTTGCCCGCTCCGTGGCCTGCCTTGGAGTCGATGCGAATCAATTTGGGGCGGTCGCCGGTGTCGGCAGCCTGAAGAGCGGCGGCATACTTGAACGAGTGAGCCGGAACGACACGGTCGTCGTGGTCGGCAGTCGTCACCATAATCGAGGGGTAGGGCGTGCCGTCGTTCTTGATGTTGTGCAGCGGCGAATAGGCGTGGAGATATGCCGACATCTCGTGCGATTCGTCACTCGTGCCGTAGTCGCTTGCCCAGTTCCACCCGATGGTGAACAGGTGGTAGCGCATCATATCCATAACGCCTACGCGCGGAATTGCCACGCGGAACAGGTCGGGACGTTGATTGACGCATGCTCCCACGAGCAGGCCGCCGTTCGAGCCGCCTTCGATTGTTAGCAGGTCTTTGGTTGTCCAACCTTGTGCGATCATATATTCGCCGGCTGAGATGAAGTCGTCGAACACATTCTGCTTGTTGAGCTTGGTGCCGGCCACGTGCCATTCATCGCCGTACTCGGCACCGCCGCGGAGGTTGGCCTGAGCATAGATGCCGCCGTTTTCGAGCCACAGCATACGAGCCGGCGCGAAGCCCGGATTGAGCGTCACGTTGAAGCCTCCGTAGCCGTAGAGGTACACAGGGTTGGTGCCGTCGCGTTTCGTACCCTTCTTGTAAACGAGGAACATCGGAATCATCGTGCCGTCCTTTGATGGGTAGAATACCTGTTCGGTGACGTAGTCGTCGGGGTTGAGGCCGTCGACTTGCGGCGATTTGATTTGTGTAGACTTGTTTGTCACTATATCGTAGGAGTAGATGCTGCCGGGGTAGGTGAACGATGCGAACGAGTAGAACACTTCATCGTTGTCGCGGTCGGTCGAGAACGACGCCACGCCGTAGGTGGGGAAGGTGATGTCGTTGACTTTCTTGCCGTCAAGTTCGTAAACTGCGGCACGCGATGCGGCATCGTGGTCGTAGCGAGCGATGAGGTGACGGCCGGCTACTCCGACCGACACGAGCACGTCGCGTTCGTGCTGCGGAATTATTTCAACCCAGTTGGCGCGCTCGGGCGCTTGCGGGTCGATAGCCACGAGGCGACCGCGCGGAGCGTCGATAGTGGTGAACACCAGCAGGCGACCGTCATCCGTAGCGTCAACGACCGACAGCGTGTAGTCCTGTCCCGGCTCGATGGTTATCCATTGCGATGCACCGCGGGCGAGATCCTTCACATACAGCGAGTTGCCGAAGCCCTGGCCGCCGCCTTCGATAAGCAGGAAGCGACTGTTCTCGGTCACTTCGGCCGTGTGAAAGTAGAGCGGCTGCTCGCGGTTCTCGTATGCCACCGTGTCTGCATCCTGAGCGGTGCCGATACGGTGGTAGTACACGCGGTGATACTCGTTTGCGTTGGAAAATTCCTTGCCTGCCTCTGGGCGGTCGTAGGCACTGTAATAGAAGCCGTCGCCGTCCCACGATGCGCCCGTGAACTTGGCCCATTCTATGTGGTCGTCGAGCAGGCGGCCGGTAGCCGTCTCAAGTACATATATCTCCGTCCAGTCGCTGCCGTTGCGCGATATGGTGTATGCCGTGTAGCGGCCGTCGTGGCTCGGATAGATGCCGGTCAGGGCCACCGTGCCGTCGGTGCTCAGCGTGTTGGGGTCGATGAACACCTCTGCATCGGCGCCGAACGGCTTAGATGCTCGATATATCACCGACTGATTGCGCAGACCGTCATTTACAGCGAAATAGTAGCGGCCGTCCTTGCCCTTCCAAGGCAAACCGTACTTGGCGAAGTTGTAGAGACTGCGCAGACGGTTGGCAATGCCGGCGCGGTAAGGAATTGCGTCGAGATACGAACGCGTGAGCGCGTTCTCGGCCTTGACCCATTGCAGCGTTGCGGCCGCAGTGTCGTTCTCGAGCGGACGGAAATTGTCGTCAACCGCGACGTCCGATGCCGTGTAGACAGTGCTGTCGGCCGGCGCCGCCGGATATTGAAGCGCCGGCGTCTGAGCCGTCGCACAAGATGCTATCATAGTGAGAATTGATACAAAAGAAAATCGATTCATTACCTGTAGTATTATTCCGGTGAAATTCAACTGCAAAATTACTCAAAATTCACGAAATAGCTCTGCGCGAAAGTCTCTGTGTAATTATTTTTGATTTTTATAGTGAAAAATTTGG
>CALKKU010000144.1 GCA_937995285.1 uncultured Bacteroidales bacterium
ATTGTGGTCAAGATCTTGGGCCACGGAGCTTTTCGTAAACGTGTGATTGACATGTGATTTGTCAAGGGTCGGCTCGTCAAAGTAGAGTTATCCGCCCCGCTGAAAGACCCCATCAAATATGAGATACTCGGCTATAACGTGTCGTTGCGACGCTCCGAAGCCGAAATGATTGAAGTCGTGCCGGTCACAGACAGTAACGCGCCGACAGTCGGCGATGCCGCCAAGGGGCATCCCGCGACAACCGAACCTGAATACATAGTTCAGGTTCGCTCGAATGCTGAAGAAGCCTCGCACATAATAAATGTTGCACTCGTAGGCAATCCAAACTGCGGCAAGACGTCGCTATACAACACCCTGTCGGGGGCTACAGAACACGTCGGCAACTACAGCGGCGTCACCGTCGACGTGAAATCGAGTTCGTTGAAATACAAAGGTTATACCATAAAATTAATCGACCTTCCGGGTACATATTCACTCACGGCCTATTCGCCCGAGGAGCTGTTCGTGCGCCGATACCTGCGCGACGAATGCCCCGACGTGGTGCTCAATGTAGTCGATGCATCGAACCTCGAACGCAACCTGTTGCTATCCACCGAGTTGATTGATATGAACCTGTCGATGGTCGTGGCACTGAATATGTACGACGAACTTCGTGCATCGGGAGCGAAACTCGACTACGAGATGCTCGGAGATATGGTCGGCGTGCCGATGACTCCGATTGTCGCTCGCACCGGCGAAGGCAAAGATCAGTTGCTCGACACGATTATACGCGTTTACGAAGGCCGACACGAAGCTGTTCGACACATCCACGTGAACCTCGGCAATGACATCGAAAAAGCGCTCCGCATACTGATCGACCTCATCAAACAGGACAACAACATCGGACACCGATTTTCGCCCCGCTACCTTGCGATAAAGTTTCTCGAAGGAGACGGTGAAGTGGATCACATCCTGCACGAGGCCGCCAACTACGACGAACTTGTAACGAATCGCAATCACCTGCGTGCCGACCTCGAACGTCTCACGCAAGAAGACATATCGTCAACAATTGCCGGCGAGAAATACGGCTTCATCGCCGGCGCCCTGGCCGAAACATTTGTACCGGGCAAAGCCGATGCTCACCGCTCCACATCGATAATCGACCGACTCGTCACCAATCGCATATTGGGCTTCCCCATCTTCCTGCTGATAATGTTCGTGATGTTTTGGGTTACATTCTTCGCCGGACAATACCCGATGGACTGGATGCAAGCCGGTGTTGACACTCTGAGCGAACTGACCGCTACGGCATTGCCCGACGGCATTCTTAAGGACCTCATAAGCGACGGTATCATCGGAGGTGTCGGAGGTGTAATTATATTCCTGCCCCAGATATTGATACTGTACTTCTGTATATCGCTGATGGAAGACTCGGGCTATATGGCTCGTGCGGCATTCATCATGGATAAGATAATGCATCGCATAGGCCTGCACGGAAAGTCGTTCATCCCTCTTGTTATGGGCTTCGGATGTAATGTACCTGCCATAATGGCCACACGTGCCATCGAGAGCCGTTCGAGCCGACTAATCACCATATTGATCAATCCCTTTATGTCGTGCTCGGCGCGTCTGCCGCTTTACGTATTGCTTATCGGTACGTTCTTCTACAAGTACGCGGCATTCGTATTTATGGGATTGTACCTGACAGGCATACTCGTTGCCGTGCTGACAGCCAAGTTGCTGCGCAAGTGCGTGTTCCACAAAGATGAGACACCGTTCGTAATGGAGTTGCCGCCATACCGTATGCCGACATTGAAAGCCACCACACGCCATACGTGGGCTCGCGGCGTACAGTATCTCAAGAAGATGGGCGGCATCATCCTGTTCGCATCGATTATTGTATGGGTCTTGAATTACTTCCCGCGCCCTGCCGATGACATCGACAACACCACCGAAACAGAGGCAATCGACACCGCACACGATTCATACCTTGAGATGGCAGGTAAGGCAATCAATCCCGTCATGGCTCCGCTTGGATTCAGTTGGCGCACATCGGTTGCCGCACTGGCGGGCGTTCCGGCAAAGGAAATCGTGGTATCGACACTCGGAGTGCTGTATGCCAACGATGAAGACGCCACCGATGCCACTCTAAGCCAACGCATCGAAAGCGCCAAGCGCCCCGACGGCAAGCCCGACTTCACCGGTGCAACCGCCCTGAGTTTTATGGTGTTCATATTGCTCTACTGCCCGTGTATGGCTACAGTTACGGCCGTCGTGAAAGAATCTGGGTCATGGAAATACGGAGCATTCAGCGTCGTATACAACACAGTTGTTGCCTGGTTGGCAGCGCTATGCGTATACAACATTGCACTGTTGATTTAAGCATACAACACATATCCTCGTAATACATTGGCGGCAAATTTGCAGTTGCATATTTGCCGCCAATGATGTAAATTTGCAAATCAATGGCACGTATAGATTCAGCAACAGTCGACCGCATAATGGACGCGACAAACATTGTCGACGTCGTAGGAGACTTTGTGTCATTGAAACGGCGCGGAGCCAACCATTGGGGATTGTGTCCATTCCACAACGACCGCTCACCCTCTTTTGCGGTCAATCCGTCGAAAGGCATATTCAAATGCTTCAGTTGCGGCAAAGCCGGCACAGCGGTCAGTTTCCTGATGGACCTTGAAGGTATGTCGTACGTCGAAGCTCTCAAATGGCTCGGCAAGAAATACGGCATCGACGTAAAGGAGCGAGAACTCACATCGAAAGAAAAGGAAGCCGAAGCGGCTCGTGAATCGCTGTATGCGGCTAACGACTTCGCCTTAAAGTACTTCGAGAGCGTGATGAGCGACACGGAAGACGGTCGGAATATAGGTCTGTCATACTTCCGCGAGCGAGGCATCAACGATGCCATGATAAAAAAATTCCATCTCGGCTACAGCCTTGATGTTGCCACCGACCTCTACGATAAGGCCATCGAAGCCGGATATGAAGAGAAATATCTCATCGAAACCGGACTGTGCATAAAAAGTGAATCGGGACGTATTCACGATCGCTTCCGCGGGCGTGTGATATATCCGGTGCTATCGCTGTCGGGACGTGTAGTTGCTTTCGGCGCACGTACACTGCGCAAGGAGAAGACAGTTCCGAAGTACCTAAACTCACCTGAAAGCGCCATATACTCCAAGAGCCGCGAACTGTACGGTATGTACCAGGCTCGCTCGGCTATCGCCCGCAAGAAGAATTGCATCTTGGTCGAAGGATATATGGACGTCATCTCCATGCACCAGGTAGGTGTGGAGAATGTCGTGGCATCGTCAGGTACGGCTCTGACCGATGGACAAGTTGCCATTATCAAACGCTTCGCCAATTCAGTAACACTCATATACGATGCAGATTTCGCCGGCATTAAAGCCGCTCTGCGAGGCATCAATATGTTTGTGGCGGCAGGCTTGGCTCTGTCGCTCGTGTTGCTGCCGGAAGGTGAAGATCCCGACTCATTTGCGCAGTCGCACTCGCTCGATGAAGTCGAGAAGTACATAGAAGAACATTCGCAGAACCTCATCGACTTCAAAGTTGACATACTGATGAAGGACAGCGGCAACGATCCGCGCAAGCGCACCGAAGCCATCAACGACATCCTCGAAACCTTGTCACTGATTCCCGACCCGGTGGAGCAGTCGCTCTACATCGACAAGTGCGCCGGCACGGTAGGTGTGAGTGCCGACATCCTGTCACGGCAGATAAAAGTTCTCATCGCCCGCCGACAAGAAAAGGCCTACAATCAGCGGCAACGAGAAATCTCCGAAGCCACAATCGAATCGATTGAGAAAGCCAATATAGCCGCAGAGCAATCACATACCGACGAAGTCAAGACAGATGCTCAACCGACCGTAGCACAAACAGCGCCAGACAAGCTTGCTATTTCCAAGGCTCGCTATCAAGCCGAAGAAGAACTCATCACATACGTTCTTCGCTACGGCATGTTGTACATATGTGACGTCTTTCCGAACAATGAGGCGGAAAAGGCTGTTCCGATGGGCGTACTCGACTTTGTCAAGTGTGAACTCGGAAACGACGGCATCTCTTTCATCAACCCGCTCTTTGAGAAAGTGTGGGAACTCGCCGTGCGAATAAGCCGGGAGCAATGGCCGGCACGACAAGCCGAACACGATGCTCTGTTGCTGCAAAAGCGCGAAAAAGCCTGCGAAGCCGGTCGTGAAGAAATTCGCCGCCGCGACTTGCCGATGAACGAAGTCGTAAAACTCGAAAATCAACTTGTCGAACGCACCAATGCCGAGTACACTGCAGCGACCGATGAATATGCGTCGTCGTTTATCAGCGAAATGCTTATGCGCAGCGACGACCGCAGCGTGTCTGATATTGCCGTCAAACTCACGACTGACAAGGTGGTGCTAAGCAAAATGCACCCGAAAGTCGACGTCCGCAAAGAGGTGTGTGAGAAACTGCCTGTCGCAGTCAACACACTGCGCGGCGTCATTATCAAAGAACAGTTACAAGACCTGCTAAATCAACTCGACACTATCCCGTCGACCGACAAGGAGGCCTTAGCCGATACGCTCTCACGCATCAAGGAACTGAAAGATCTCAGTATGGAGTTCGACAGAGTCAACGGCGAACGCGTCATCACGCCCGGACACAACGTTTAACCGCTATGAGCGAAGTCTACGCCAACATCATCATTCCGCGACCGCTCGAAGGGTCGTTCACCTATCACGTACCTGCCGAGATGGCCGATACACTCGGCGTAGGCTACAGAGTGATTGTGCCGTTCGGGCTAAAAAAATTTGTCACAGGCATTGTCGAAGGCTTCACCACAGTGCGACCGACCGACATAGCCGAGATAAAGGACGTGGAATGCGTGTTGGACAACTCGCCGATTGTAAAACATCCGCAAATCAAATTCTGGCATTGGATTGCCGACTATTATATGTGTCCGCTTGGCGACGTGTTTAAAGCCGCCGTTCCCGCAGGACTGAAAATAGAAAGCGAAAGCGTGGTACGCCTGTGCGAGGATGCAGATCCTGCCCTGTTCGACTGTCTCGACAGCAAAAGTATGGAAATCATTCGTGTTGTCAAGGATAAGAACAAGATGTCGCTGCGCGATCTCGCTCGCCACCTCGGTATCAACTCAGCCGAAGCACGTGTGACACGACTTGTCGAGGCCGGCCTGCTCGAAATGTCGGAATCGCTTGTCAACAAGTATCGTCGCGTAAAGATTCAGTTGGTGAAGTTGCTGTTGCCTCGCAACGACAAAGATGCTATCAACCAAGCATTTGAATCAACCAAACGCTCGAAAGGCCAAACCGAGGCCCTGATGAAACTCATAGCATTGTCGGGCTACAACAAGGCCACTGCAACGATAAAACCGGTCGCACGCGGTGAACTGCTCGATGCATCGGCCGATATAACTTGGGAAAACGTAATTGCTCTTCAAAAGAAAGGTCTTGTTGAAATCACTGCGAAGGAAGTTTCGCGATTCAGCATTTCCGACGATTGCACGGGTGAATACACCGTCGCACCTCCAGCACTCTCCGACGACCAGCATCGGGCTTTGAATGAGATACACTCAAGTTTCAAAGAGCACGCCGTAACACTTCTTCACGGCGTCACCGCCTCGGGCAAAACGGAAGTCTACATACACCTGATCGACTTTGTACTGAAAGAGAACAAGCAAGCTCTGTTTCTCGTCCCGGAAATAGCCCTGACCACTCAGCTGACGCGGCGCCTCCAACGCGTATTCGGCAACAAAGTAAAAATCTATCACTCGAAATTTTCCGATAACGAACGTGTCGACATAT
>CALKKU010000145.1 GCA_937995285.1 uncultured Bacteroidales bacterium
ATCTAAAAGTTTTCCAAATTGAAAATTTTGATAAAAAGATTTGATTAATTAAATCTTTGTTTGTAGTTTTGCAGAACGAAAAATAATCAAGTAAATTTTCATCCTGCAATGATACAAACAGTAGTGAAACGTGACGGTCGAGTAGTCGGCTATAACGAAGAAAAAATCAAGTCTGCTATTCGCAAGGCAATGCTTGCGACAGAACTTGGCGAGGACGAAGCGCTTATAGATAAAATAGCGTGCCGTATCGGCTCGAAAGGCAACGAGCAGATGACGGTAGAAGAAATTCAAGATCTTGTCGAACTTGAATTGATGAAGAGCCCTCGCAAGGAGGTCGCAAAGCGCTACATTGCATATCGCGATCAGCGTAGCATTGCGCGTAAAGCCAAGACGCGCGATATGTTCCACGAAATTATCGAGGCAAAGAGTAACGATATTACTCGTGAGAATGCGAATATGAATGCCGATTCTCCTGCGGGTATGATGATGAAGTTTGCTTCGGAAACTACAAAACCGTTTGTCGACGATTATTTGCTGAGCGAAGAGGCTCGCGATGCTGTTCGCCACGGATATATCCACATTCACGACAAAGACTACTATCCTACCAAGAGTTTGACATGCGTTCAGCATCCGCTTGATAGAATCCTTGAATATGGATTTATTGCCGGTCACGGCGAATCACGTCCGGCCAAACGAATCGAAACGGCAAGTGTGATCGCTTGTATCTCCCTTGAAACGGCACAAAACGAGATGCACGGCGGACAGGCTATCCCCGCGTTCGACTTCTACCTTGCTCCGTTCGTTCGTGCTTCATTTAAGGAAGAAGTAAAGAACCTTGAAAAATTGTACGATGAGGATTTTTCCGATTTGTACGATGTTGAAATCAAGGACTACGTTAAGCGCGATTTGACCGGCCTTACAGGAAAGGATCGAGTGCTTGCTCATGCAATCAATCGTACGGTAAGTCGAGTACATCAGGCAATGGAGGCGTTCATTCACAATATGAACACAATCCACTCGCGTGGTGGTAATCAAGTCGTATTCAGTTCTATAAATTATGGTACAGATACTTCGGCCGAGGGGCGTTGTATTATTCGCGAACTCCTTCAGTCAACGTACGAAGGCGTAGGCAATGGCGCAACAGCAATCTTCCCGATTCAGATATGGAAGAAGAAGCGAGGCGTAAGTTATCTGCCAGAGGATCCCAACTACGATTTGTATCAGCTTGCATGCAAGGTTACCGCTCGTCGTTTCTTCCCCAACTTCGTAAATCTTGACGCTACGTTCAATCAACACGAGAAGTGGGACGCCAATGATCCGCATCGTTACCTTTATGAAATAGCGACAATGGGTTGTCGTACCCGTGTGTTCGAAGATCGTTTCGGTGAAAAGACTTCTATCGGCCGAGGCAACTTGAGTTTCACGACGGTCAACATCGTACGAATCGCCATTGAATGTATGAGCATTCAGGACAAAGAAGAACGAATCAACAAGTTCTTCTCCGAGCTCGACAGAGTCCTGGATATAGCGGCACGTCAACTTTGTGATCGTTATGATTTCCAGAAGACGGCGCTTGTGAAGCAGTTCCCGTTGGTAATGTCCAAGTTGTGGAACGGTGCTGACAAGTTGCATCCTACCGATACGGTTGAATCGGTAATCAATCACGGCACATTGGGTATCGGATTTATAGGCCTTGCAGAGTGTCTTGTCGCTCTGACAGGTCATCACCATGGCGAAAGCGAAGAATCGCAGAAACTCGGCCTTAAAATTATCGGCCACATGCGTTCACGTGCGAATGAATTCTCTGAGAAATACAATCACAATTTCTCAATCCTCGCAACCCCGGCTGAAGGTCTTTCAGGTAAGTTTACCGCAAAGGACCGTAAGTCATTCGGTATTATTCCCGGTGTGACGGACAAGATTTATTACACAAACTCCAACCACGTCCCCGTGTACTACCATTGCTCGCCGCGTCACAAGGCCGAGGTCGAAGCGCCATATCACGAATTAACTCGCGGCGGCCACATCTTCTACGTCGAAATCGACGGCGATGCCACACACAATCCCGAGGCTATCGCCAATATCGTTGACTTGATGGATCGTCACAATATGGGCTATTGCTCGATTAACCACAACCGCAACCGTTGTATGGATTGCGGCTATGAAGATGCATCCAAGGATCTGACTGAATGTCCTCGTTGCCATAGCCATGCCATTGATAAGTTGCAGCGTATAACCGGTTACCTTGTCGGTACTACAGATCGCTGGAACAACGCCAAGTTGGCCGAACTTAACGATCGCGTCGTTCACAAATGAAGCCGCTGAGAGTTGTCGATATAGTCGAGGGAACTTCGGTCGACGGCCCCGGATTGAGAACATCGATTTATCTTGCCGGATGTCATCATCACTGCCCTGGCTGTCATAATCCGCAGACCTGGGCGGATGATGCCGGCAAAGATATGTCGGTCGAGGAGTTGTTGCCGATTATCGACCATGCCGATTTCAATGTGACGTTGACAGGTGGAGATCCCATATATCAGGCTGATGCTTTGTTACCGTTGTTGAAGGCATTGCATGATCGAGGCAAGACCGTATGGCTATACACAGGCTTTGTGTATGAAGAATTGCTCAAAAACGAGAAGATCGTTCCGTTGTTACCCTACATTGAGGCTATAGTTGACGGCCCGTATATCGAGTCGCTGAGAGATACGACTTTGCAATTCCGAGGTTCGTCTAACCAGCGTATTATCAAGTTGAAATAGCGATATTCGACTTTTGGGATAATAATATATCCCGAAGGGAATAGCCTAATCGAACCTAATTTCGTAAATTTGCAGAAAATTTAGAAAGTAGAATGAAGATAGGCAACGTAGATCTTGGCGAACGCCCGGTGGTTATTGCTCCGATGGAGGATGTGACGGATGCTCCGTTCCGGCAGATGTGTCGTGAGATGGGGGCATCAATGGGCTATACTGAATTTATCAGTGCCGATGCTCTTGTTCGTGATATTGCTGCTACCACTCGCAAATTGCGACTTGAGGACGACAGACCTACTGCTATTCAGATTTACGGTAGAGAGCCTGAGCCTATGGTTCAAGCGGCTTTGCTTTCCCAGGAGGCGAAGCCTGACATAATCGACTTGAATTTCGGATGTCCGGTCAAGAAGGTCGCAGGCAAAGGCGCCGGTGCCGGCCTGCTGCGCGACGTTCCGAAGATGCTTGAAATAACCCGCAAGGTCGTGGACGCGGTAGACATTCCTGTCACGGTAAAGACACGTCTTGGATGGGATCATGATTCAAAGATTATTGTTGAACTGGCCGAGCAACTTCAGGATTGCGGCATCAAAGCAATAACCGTTCACGGACGTACACGTTCTCAAATATACACCGGAACTGCCGATTGGGATATGATTGCCAAGGTGAAAGCAAATACGCGGCTCAAAATTCCGGTAATCGGTAATGGTGATATCACTACAGGGGCTCAGGCTTTGGAGGCCTTTGAAAAGTCCGGCGTGGATGCGATAATGGTCGGGCGTGCCTCAATAGGTGCTCCTTGGGTATTCGATGAGATTGTTAAGACCGTCAAAGGACTTACACCGACTGTTTTTACTCGTCTCGACCAAATCAGAATGCTCAAACGTTTGCTTAAAGGCTATGTGGAGCAGCTCGGTGAGATTCGAGGTATTTTGCATATGCGCAGACATCTTGCCGCGACGCCGGCTCTGAAGGGAATACCCGACTTCCGTGCGACGCGTATCGAAATGCTTAGAGCCGATAATTATTCAGACTTATCTGATATACTCGATAGAATTGAAAAAGACTACTTAACGGATAAATAAAAATATGTGCAGACTTATGTATAGATTCTTTTCGGTCGTGGCGACTGTCGTTGCTGTCGCTTTTGGTGTATGTGCCAATGACTATAAGCTGGAAATTAAAGATTTTGAAGAATTGAGCGTTACGGACGGAATTAATGTTGAATATCATTGCTCGGCGGATTCTGCAGGTTGGGCATATTTCTCTTGTGCTCCGGAATTGTCCTCAAAGCTTTTGTTTACAAACAATAAGTCGAAGTTGCATATTCAGGTAGATCTTACGGACGGCGCTATCAACGACCTCCCTACCCTCCATGTTTATTCTTCATCACTTAAAAAGGTGGAGAACTCATCGGATTCTACAGTTACGGTAGTTAGCAACTCTGTCATTCCGTCGCTAAACATCAAGGTGATTGGTAATGGGGCTATTATTGCAAATAATATTCAGGCCGGCGCAGTCAATGCCACGATCAATACCGGTAAGGGACATATCGTAATTTCCGGCACAGCCGGTACTGCAAAATATACTAACGTCGGAACCGGAACAATCGAGGCCGGCGGTTTGAACGTTCCCAATGTGAAGGTTCATGTGCTCGGAACAGGTTCGATTGATTGTACTGCAACCAAATCGCTCAGTATCTATGGCGCCGGTTCGGGAAAGGTCTACTATGCCGGCAATCCCGAGAACGTGACAAATCGTTCTTTGGGTGTTAAGGCTACTTCTATGTAAATTATATGAGCGACAGCGATTCTCTCAAAGTATTGACGGCTCGCAGCCTCAAGTGGAATGTTATAGACAGAGTCGCTTCGCAAGTTCTGTATGCTGTAACAGGCATCGTCCTCGCTCGTCTTCTCTCGCAGGAAGACTTCGGCTTGGTCGGTGCCGTTCTTGTTTTTCAGGCGTTCGCATCTTTGTTGGTTGATAGCGGTTTCTCGTCTGCATTGATTCAACGGAAACAACCGACAGAGACCGATTACTCAACCGTGCTATGGTTTAACCTTGGCGTGTCGGTATTTCTTTATGCAATTCTTTATGTTGCTGCTCCGTTGATCGCGGATTGTTTTCAAGGGGATCAGCGTTTGATACCATTGTCAAGGGTGATGTTTCTGACATTCATTTTGAATGCTTCATCAATCGTACAGGTCAATCGTCTTATGAAGCGGATGGATGTAAAGATGGTGGCTGTGTCCAATACTCTCGGACTGATTCTCGGTGCGATAGTCGGAATATGGCTTGCTGTCGCCGGATACGGAGCGTGGGCCATAGTGTGGCAAAGCATTGCTCTGTCGGGAACTAAATCGCTTGTCCTTTGGCTCACACAACATTGGCGGCCTATGTGGTCATTTTCTTTCAGTTCGCTGAAAAGCTTTTTCGCAATCGGTTCGAGTATGATGTTTACATCATTCTTGAATACGCTGTTTCTGAATATATATTCGTTCTTTATCGGCAATCGTGTCGGAATGGCTTCATTGGGCTATTACACTCAGAGTGACAAGTGGAGCAAGATGGGAATTATGTCGCTGTCGCAGGTCCTTACATCCACGTTTGTGCCGGCTCTATCGTCTATACAAGATGACCGAGAGCGCTTTACGCGCGTGAGTGCAAAGATGAACCGATTTATGTCGTATATCGCTTTCCCCGCATTTTGTGGACTGATTATCTTGGCTGAACCGATATTCCATACCCTGTTCGGTACAAAGTGGGATCCATCCATAATTCTTTTTCAAATACTCCTCTTGCGAGGAATATTCACTGTGATTATTGGCTACTATAACAACGTACTACTCGCACTTGGCCGTGCGCGGGCAATTATGTGGATGGAAATTTTTCGGGATTCCGTGGCTCTAATTGCGCTTATCCTTACACTTCCGTATCTTGCCGAGGTTCGCGCCGGAAACATTGTATACGGTCTGGAAATACTGTTGTACGGGCAACTCGCAGCATCCGTGCTTACATGGCTCGTAACTTTATTTGTCCTTGCACGATACACGGATCGGTCTGCGACAAGCTACATATTTGATATGCTTCCTTATGCGGTTATCAGTGTAGTCGCATGCGCGGCGGCCCGGTTTGCAGGTTCGATTGTATCAACTCCTCTCATCATTCTTATGGTGGAGGCTGTGATCGGTGTCGGCGTATATTTGGCTGTCGGATATGCTACCGGTTCTAAAATTCAGAAAGAAGTCCTTGCGTATGTTGTGAGCAACCTGCGCAAGAAATAAATATTTAGAATTCGATCGATAGTCGTACGTTGAGTTGGCGACGTGTGAGGTAGTTGGGGACAGCATACTGAATGTCATTGACATCCGTCACCCAATAATAACTGCTAACATTGGAAATATCAAACAGATTGAAGCAGTCTACTCCGAGCCAAATACTTTTGAACTTGCTGAGGAATCCGCTTGTGCGTTTCTCAGAATCGGCCGGGGTAACCAATCCGTAAGACAGACCTATATCGACGCGTTTGTACGCAGGGGCGCGGAAGTAACCTTCATCACGACCCTGTCGAGGTGCTGTGGTGGGTAGACCGTCACTGAATAATCCTTTAAGGCTGAATTTCAGGCGGGGAAACTTGGGGAAGTAATCGGTGAAGAACAGCGCGAATGAATAGCGACGGTCAGTAGGTCGCGGAACTTTTACTCCGTTTAAGTTTTCCTGTGTCTTCATCAGTGAGAAACTGATCCATGAATCGCTGCCGGGTACAAACTGACCGAATAGTTTAAAGTCGACACCTGCAGCAAAGCCGTTTGTCGAGTTCACACCGGCGTATGTTAATTTCAGATTGTCGACTTCAAACGGAATCAAGTTGCTCATAATCTTGTAGTAAGCCTCGGCAGTAAGTTTGAACGGTCTGTTGAGCGTTCGGAATGTATAATCGGCCCCGGCAATGAATTGATACGAACGAGGCGATTTAATCTCGTCGTTTAGTTTGATTGAGGTGTTGCCAAGTTCATCGACAACCGGTTGTTGATACTCTTTGTAGAACGGCGACTGGTAGTACAGACCTGTTGCAAATCGGAATGCCCAGCGGGGAGACTTGTCGGGGACAAAACCTATGGAAACACGCGGGCTGACTAAAAATTCTTTGTTGAATGACCAATAACTCATTCTTACACCGCCGTTGATATTCATGTAGCCGGCCGTGGTAGCGAGGCGATAAGTATCTTGTGCATAGGCGGCAATTCGCGTCGAGTTTACGTTATGTCGCGAGTCAAGATTGTAAATCACCTTGAGCACATCCGGGTCAAACGGAAGAGAGTAACCTGCCGAATCGCGCAATTCCCATTCGCGCTGGCGGTCGTGGATACGTTGAGTGTTGAAACTTATGCCATATTCGATGTTGTGACGAGCAATGCCGTTTGCTCCGCGCAAGCCGAGCGACAGTACCGAAGCTTTCAGGCGATTGCGCGAATGCTCGTGATAGCGCCCCACTCCGAGTTCGCCGCCAATTGATTCGTTATTGGAGTCACCCGATGTGCCGGCTTGGTCAAGCCAATATTCACCTGAAATATCGTATGCCACAAGTTCATTAGTCAGAAATCCCGAGGCAAGAAATGCGTACTCGCTCGATTTCGACGGCTTGAAATTCAAACTCAAAGCGCCGAACCAGGTCTCAAACTTATCATTCTCCTGTCCGTCGAAATACACCTTGAACTGCTTCGCATCCGTGGATGTACCGAAGTTGGTCGTGCGGTTATGCGGGATGAACTTGTAGTTGTTTATAGCCGCGTTACCGAGAAACGAAATTTTAAACTTGTTATTGACCTTGTAAACGATATTTGTCTGATAATCGAAGAATCGAGGATCATATTCGCCTTTATTGTCCATCGAACTTAGCAGCGATGAGTTGCTCTTGTATCTCACGCCGTGAAGTTGTGAAAATTTTCCGGATGACGTTCCGATTGCGAGGCTGCCGCCCATCAAACTGAGCGATGCCGCGCCCTCGAATGATTCAGGTTCTCTGTACTTAATATCAAGTACACTCGACATCTTGTCGCCGTATTGTGCCGAGAAACCGCCTGTCGAGAAGTCAACTGAACCGACCATATCAGGGTTTATAATACTGAGACCTTCTTGTTGCCCCGATGATACCAACTGCGGACGATATACTTCGATGCCGTTGATATACACAAGGTTCTCGTCGTATGTGCCACCGCGAACGTTATATTGGCTCGACATTTCATTACCGCTTGTGACTCCGGCCATAGTCGAGAGAAGATTTTCAACACCATTGCCGCTTGCATCTGGTGCAAGTCGGCTTGCTCCTGCATCAATACGCTGTACGGTCGACATCTGTTTTTGAATATCCGTAACTTCAACACCATTGAGCGCATATGTCTTGGGCTGCATTTTGACATTCACACCTACGTCGCCTTGCGGATTGATAAGGTGACGGTTGGAATCCTCATAGCCTATGCAGGAAAATACGATGTGGATGGTGTCGGCTTGCGCTACAGATAGTGAATATTTTCCGTCAAGCCCTGATGTGGCACCGATTGCAGTTCCTTTGATTCTTATAGATACAAATTCAAGAGGTTCGTTGTTCTCGTCAGTGACCAAGCCGTGTATTTTCACCGATGTTTGAGCCGATGCAAGCGACATCGCGCCGCTCAATATTATAAACAACGATATTATAATCGATTTAATCTTCATTATATGCACATATTATATGAAGATTAAACGCAAATTGCGGTCAATTATTGTTTTTATAGGTGCTTGCGAGTGAATATGAAGTTCGAGCCGAGGTACTTCTCTCGTACAACGGGATTCTCGGCAAGTTCTTCCGATGTGCCTTGGAATAGGATTCGACCTTCGTACAGCAGATATGCACGGTCGGTGATTGAGAGCACCTGAGGGGCATTATGGTCGGTTATAAGAATGCCTATATTCTTTTCCTTGAGATGGAACACCACTGACTGGATGTCCTCAACCGCGATGGGATCAACGCCCGCAAACGGCTCGTCGAGCATTATAAATTTAGGGTCGATGGCAAGGCATCTCGCTATTTCCGTGCGACGTCGTTCACCGCCTGACAGCGAATCGCCCATATTCTTGCGAACTTTTTCCAGACGGAACTCCGCGATAAGGCTTTCAAGTTTGTCGCGCTGATATTCCTTTGTCGTGGCCGTCAGTTGTAATACCGACTTGATGTTGTCCTCAACAGTCATTTTGCGGAAAACAGATGCATCCTGTGCAAGGTAGCCGATGCCGAGACGTGCTCGCTTATACACCGGCATCTTGGTTATTTCCAAGTCGTTGAGGAATATTCGGCCTTCATTGGGCGTAATAAGCCCCGTCGTCATATAGAACGTCGTTGTCTTGCCGGCCCCGTTAGGTCCGAGCAAACCTACGATTTCGCCCTGCGTCACGTCGATCGAAACGTGGTTGGCAACGGTTCGCTTGCCATATTTCTTTACAAGATTGTCGGTGCGCAACACCATACGAGAATCCTCGACCTGCTCAGGCGCTTGCTCTGCCTTTTCATCTTCAACAACAAGCGTGGTGACAACGTCATCGACAGCGACCTCCTTGCTCGCTATATCCAAGATATTCGGAGCTTCGGTACTCTGTTGCTCGTCCTTACGATTTCTGTCAAGTCTGAACTGGAATCCCATATCGGTACAAATTATTTACGCTTGCGCAGACGGCTTTCTATATAGTCTGTCAACAGGTTGATTGCCACAATATTGCTGCCGCCCTGAGGTATGATCAAGTCGGCATAGCGTTTGCAAGGTTCAATATATTGGCAGTGCATCGGCTTCAGCACATCCTGATAGCGGTCAATAACCATCTGAGGAGTGCGGCCGCGTTCAATGCAGTCGCGAGCGATCACTCGAATCAGGCGATCATCGGCGTCAGCATCAACAAACACCTTTATATCCATCATATTGCGCAACTCGGGGTCTGTCAGTACGAGAATGCCTTCCACAATCACCACATCGCTCGGTGATACTTCTACTGTTTCGGGCTGGCGAGTGCAGGTAAGGTATGAATATGTAGGCATATGGATAGTCTTGCCTTCGCTCAATTGCTTCAGGTGCTCTACAAGCAGCGGCCACTCGATGGCATTGGGCTCATCGAAATTAATCTTGCTGCGCTCTTCCATCGGAATATGACTTGAGTCCTTATAGTAAGAATCCTGAGGAATTACAGCAACCTCTCCTGCCGGGAAGCTGTTTATTATCTTGTTGACTACTGTTGTTTTACCGCTGCCGGTACCGCCTGCGATGCCTATGATGATCATTGTCGAATAGTTTTAGTAATCGATGAGGTTATACTCAACACGATGCGAAGTTACAAAATATTTGCCGATAATCAATGCTCGGCGCTTATTTTTGGCATTTAAACCCTCAATGATGGCCGTATCGGATATTTTGACTTTTCACCGTTTGTCAGATGTTATTTAATGTGTACCTTTGTATTGGAAAAAATTTGATTATGATTATAACAAGTTCATTGGCTACATTCGGCCGCTATTGTATGTTTATGCGACGGGTGTTTACTCTGCCCGATCGTTGGCGTGAACTCGGTCGACGTACGGTTCAAGAAATATCCAAGCTCGGTATTGATTCTATACCGCTGGTGATTATTATATCGATATTTATCGGTGCGGTCATTGCCATTCAGATGCAGTTGAATATCAGTTCTCCGCTCATTCCGGCCTACTCCGTAGGCTTGGCAACGCGCGACATCGTTCTGCTCGAATTTTCCAACTCGATTCTTTGCCTTATTCTTGCCGGCAAGGTCGGCTCGAATATAGCATCGGAAATAGGTACGATGCGCGTGACAGAACAGATTGACGCTCTCGAAATTATGGGCGTTAACTCGGCCAACTTCCTTGTGTTGCCCAAGATTCTCGGCTTCGTATTCTTTATGCCGGCTTTGGTGGTTATATGTATGGCAACATCGCTGCTTGGCGGATATGCCGTTGCCGTGTTTACCGATATTATCACGGTATCGCGATATGTCTATGGCTTGCAGGCACTGTTCCAGGAATGGTACGTATGGTATGGCCTTATCAAGTCGGTAGTCTTTGCCTATATCATTGCTTCGGTCGCATCGTTCTACGGCTACTACGTGAAGGGCGGCGCTCTTGATGTCGGCAAAGCCAGCACCAACGGTGTCGTTGCATCAAGCATCCTGATTCTCTTCTTTGATGTTTTACTTACAAAACTCTTGCTGCAATGATCGAAGTAAAAAATGTAACGAAGTCATTTGAGGATCGTACCGTACTGCACGATATTACGACTACTTTCTATACCGGTAAGACGAATCTTATCATCGGTCAGAGCGGCTCCGGCAAGACGGTTTTGATGAAATCACTCGTAGGTCTGTTGCGCCCAGAACAGGGCAGCATACTTTTCGACGGCCGCAATCTCCTCCAGATGAATACCGAGGAGGTCAAGAGCCTTCGCACCGAAATCGGTATGCTGTTTCAAGGCTCGGCCTTGTTCGATTCCGAGACCGTTCTCGGCAACGTGCTCTTCCCGCTGAAAATGTTCACCAACAAGAGTTATGACGAAATGCGCGAACGCGCTATGTTCTGCCTCGAACGTGTGAACCTCAAAGGTGCGGAGAATAAATATCCTTCGGAGATTTCCGGCGGTATGCAGAAACGTGTGGCAATTGCTCGTGCAATAGCCCTCAATCCCAAATACCTGTTCTGCGACGAGCCCAACTCGGGACTCGATCCCAAGACGTCGATCGTAATAGATGAATTACTTCGCGACATTACTCGCGAGTACAATATTACCACCGTCATCAACACCCACGATATGAACTCTGTGCTCGGCATCGGTGAGAACATTGTATTTATCAATAAAGGCCATCGCGAATGGATTGGCGATATGTCGCAGATATATACTTCCGACAACGAGGCGTTGAACGACTTCGTGTTTGCAACACGTCTTTTCAAGAAAGTAAAGGAATTTGTAGTACAGTCTAATAAATAAGGCAATGAAATTTTCGGACATACCGGGACACGAAGACATCAAGGCACGTCTGCGCGAAATGGCCGACAGCGGCCACATTCCCCACGCGTTGTTGCTTGAAGGTCCTGCCGGATCCGCAAAGTTCGCCTTGGCTCGTGCCTTTGCCTCCTATATTCATTGCACCAACCGTCATGACGGCGATTCGTGCGGCGTATGTGAGTCGTGCCTACAGCATCAGTCATTCAATAATATTGACACATTCTACTCATTCCCTGTAATAAAGAAAAATTCAAAGGCGACAACGAGCGACGACTACTTTGCAGACTTCAAGGCGTTCGCGACGCAGTTGCCGTTTATGGACTTTGAAGCATGGCTCGAAATTCTCGGAAACGTGAATGCACAGCCGATGATATATGTCGAAGAGGCCGCACGCTTGCTCGAACGAAGCAACCTGAAAGCACGTCGTGCTCAGTACAAAATCGTGCTGATGTGGCTGCCCGAGCGACTGAACGAAGAGGCTGCCAACAAGTTGCTCAAACTTGTCGAAGAACCCTACCCCGACACATTGTTCGTGATGTCGTCGGACAATCCCGCTGCGATTCTCCCTACAATTTACTCGCGCACGCAGCGCATTCCCGTTCGCCGATATAGCGACGCTGACGTTTCACGATTTCTTCAAAGCAAATCTATCGATGCCGCACAGGCCGATTCATTGGCAGCGCTTGCCGACGGCAGCCTGTCGCAGGCTCTGCGTCTTGCATCGCCGTCAAAGAAGTCGGGCAAATATCTCTCGCTCTTTATCGAGTTGATGCGCTTGGCCTATCAGCGCAAGGTTGGCGATCTGCGGCGTTGGAGCGAGAAGATTGCCGAGATGGGCCGCGAAGGATGCAGCAAGTTCTACGAATATTCATCACGAATGGCTCGCGACAACTTCGTGATGAATCTCGATGAATCTGAATTGGTGGCTATGTCGGCTGAAGAGCGACAGTTCTCGTTGAAGTTCTCTCCATTCATCAACGAGCGCAACATCGTTGATATATCGAGCGAGTTCGACCGAGCACGCAACGATGTGTTGGCCAACGGCAATGCCAAGATTATCGCGTTCGATTTGGCTATCAAGATGATAATGCTGTTGCGTCGCTGATTATGTCAATCAAAATCAATACTGTCAAGACTGCGGACAGCCTCGTCGGGAAAAGTCACTGGTGGGGCGCTCCCGACTCTGTCTCTTATACACATCTCCGAGCCCACGAGACCGTACTAGATCT
>CALKKU010000146.1 GCA_937995285.1 uncultured Bacteroidales bacterium
TCTTTATCAAATCGGATAATATTAACCTGTCCAACTTTTTGGGGTCACTTCAGAATGACACCTTTAGTTTTAGCGGATTGCAGTCAGTAGTTATACCTAATACTGTTACATCGATTGGCAACAGAGCATTTTATTTTTGCCAAGGGCTTAAACAAATCGCTTTGCCGAATTCGCTTATATCAATAGGTTCTGCGGCATTTAGTCGTTGCACATCTTTTCAATCTTCATTGTATATTCCTGCATCGGTTACAAAGATTGTCAATAATCCGTTTGAGTATTGTCATTTTGAATCAATTGTAGTAGACGAGGGTAATCAATATTATGATTCTCGTGACAATTGTAATGCGATAATCACTAAGGCATATAATTCGATTAAAACCGGATGCGATAATACTGTTATACCAAATTCAGTGTCGGAAATAGCTCCTTATGCATTTGAAGGATATCATGGTTCTATGAAAAAATTGCATATACCGGCATCGGTTTACATACGCCGTCCCTCTGAATTTTGGGGTTGCACTAACTTGGAGTCTATAACAGTAGATGAGAACAATCCTTATTATGATACTCGGGATAATTGCAATGCCTTGATTCTTACACAAACAAATGAATTAATTGCAGGGTCTAACAATTCAATTATACCCGAATCTGTTACTGCAATAGGTACTAAGGCCTTTTATAGTAGACGTGATTTGCAGCATATAAATTTGCATGAAGGAATAACAGCTATTGGTGATAGCGCATTTTCCCATTGTTCGCTTGATGAGATTATTTTGCCAAATACTCTCACATCTCTTGGAAACGGAGCTTTTGAGTATTGCGAACCAGCTAAGAAAATTGTTATAGGCAATCAACTTGAAGCAATTAGCAAGAATGCATTTCGTTGGTGTAGTAACGTTGAGACATTGAATATACCTGAATCCGTCAAAAGAATTGAAGAAGCGGCTTTTGGTATGTGTGGCTCAATTAAATATCTCAATCTGGGAAATTCAGTAGAGTTTATTGGAGAGTCGGCTTTTGGTATTAATAAGTTTCAGGTCACATCATTGATTATACCGAACTCAGTAAAAGAAATTGGAGAGTGGGCCTTTAGCGGTTTTAAAGTTAAGATAATATCAATAGGAAATAATGTCGAAAAAATTGGAGAATCAGCTTTTTCAGGTTTGTGTGATGTGATGGTCTCACTTTCTAAGATGCCACCAATAGTAGATGACCGTGGGGTTTACGGCCCCCGGGTGAAGTTGCTTTATGTACCTGAGCAAAGTAAGGCTTTATATGAAGCGGCGGATGTGTGGAGAGACTTTGCGAATATTGTTGCGTTGCCGGCGGAGGCTACGGATGTGAAGCCCGATGTGTCGGAGTTGCAGATGGCTGTCGGCGATGATCATACTTTGTCGGTCAAAGTTGAACCTGCCGAGGCTATCCAGACTGTTGCATTCAGTAGCGATAATCCCGAAGTGGCTACAGTTGACGGCGACGGTCTTATTACCGCTGTATCGGATGGCGAAGCGACGATTTCGACATACGCAATCGACGGTTCGGGCATCGTTGCACAATGCAAGGTGAAAGTCGGCAATGCCGGTGTTGAAAACGTCACAACCGATGCCGAAGCCGTCGAAGTGGCTCGCTACGATCTCTACGGTCGCCGCCTTACCGAACCCACGGTCGGCATCAACATAGTAGTGATGAGCGACGGCTCTGCTCGCAAAGAACTTGTAAAGTAATTTATAATATTAATTCCATATCAACTACATCGAGAAGTCGGTCGAATTTTCGGCCGACTTCTTTGAATAATGATACTTGGCGGAAGCCTAATTCTTTGTGCAGGGCGATGCTCGGTGCGTTGTCGGCTGTGATGCAGGCGATGAGAGCGTGAAAGCCCTCGGCGCGGCAGGCATCGGTCAGATGCCGCATCAGTCGTCGGCCGATGCCTCGGTGTGTCGTATCTTTGTCGAGATAGATCGTCGTTTCGAGCGTGGCGGAGTAGGCGGCTCGCCCTTTCCAAGGATGAGCATAGCAATAGCCCAAAATCAGCCCGTCACTCTCATATACGAAATAGGGACAGTGCGCTGAAATATCCTTGATGCGAGCCTCCATTTGTCCAACTGTCAGCGGTTCGGTCTCAAACGAAATTGTCGTTTCGGCGATATAGTGATTATATATCTCCGTAATTCTTTCAGCGTCAGATAGTGAAACGGGTCTAATCATTGTTGTCAGTGCGGCGGTGGATTATGTTTACGGCTGTGATGTAGGCAATTGAGAGGGCAAGGTAGACGAAGAACGTGTAGGCGCCGAGCATGCGGTTGTGAAACCATACGTAGCCGGCAACGTTGATTGCAAGTTGCAGCAATGCGTAAGTCGATGCGATGGCGAGGTGGGGGATGCCGCACTCGTTGGCTAACAGTTGATACAAATGTTCGCGGTGGCTCGCAAAGATATTGCGTCCGTTGATAAGTCGTCGGATGATTGTAAGTGTGCCTTCGACCAGGTAGACCGATAACATCATTGGCAAGGTAAAAATCAGTATAGTCTGCAACTCGGCGTGCATATCGCCGCAGATGAACATAAACAGTACGATGAACCCCGCCGAGATAGAACCGACATCGCCCGAGAAGCACTTTGCCGGCGTTCTGAAGTTGAAAATGGCAAATGCTACCATGCCGAGCGCTATTACTATTAATGCCGGTCTGAACCATTCATCGGCCCAATCGCCCCACAAGTACAGCGAGCAGAGAACGACGAGCGTGTAGGCCGCGTGCATGCCGCTGATGCCATCCATAAAATTGTAGACGTTGATGATGTAGACAAGCGGTAGTGCCACAAGGATGAGAAGCAACAATCCCGATAAGTGCCAAAGGCCTTCACATTCGGAAGTGTATAGCAGTAAGGCAAGGTTGACAGATGCAATCTGAGCCACCATTCGCGGCGCTACGGGCAGGTCGCGGATGTCGTCGGCAAAACTCACGGCAGCCAACAGCGTCAGCGGTGCGGCGAATGACAACGCCAAGTCGAACGGCATAAACATAACGGCAGCCACTACTGCGGCTATGTAGATAATTATGCCGCCACCGGTGACAGTGGGGCGCGTGTGCGACGATCGATGATTCGGCGCTTTGAGTAGCGAGCCGCAGTGCCCGACCACCTTTATGTAGAGTGTCTCTACGGCAAGAAAAGCGATAAACAGTATGACGTATGTGGCAACGGGCATTCGGCTGTGATTGGTTATTGAGGTCTTTTACGATGCAAAAGTAGTGATTGAAATCGGAATAGACAAATTTACCGTCTGTGGTCGCGGATATTTTTAATTTATTGCTTAAATTTGCACTTAGATACAATACATACTATTATTACAACCGAATAAATGGCACAGAAACCTTCAATTCCCAAGGGTACGCGCGACTTCTCGCCAGCCGAGATGGCTCGCCGCAACTATATTTTCGATACGATTCGCGAAGTATTCAAACTCTACGGCTATCATCAGATCGAAACGCCGTCGATGGAAAACCTCTCGACTCTTATGGGAAAGTATGGCGAGGAAGGTGACAAGCTGCTGTTCAAGATACTCAACTCGGGCAACTATCTGGCCGGTGTCGACCCCGCGTTGCTCAACGAGGAACACTTCACACGTCTCACTCCGCAGATCTCGGAGAAGGGATTGCGCTACGACCTTACCGTGCCGTTTGCGCGCTACGTGGTTCAGCATCGCAACGACTTGCAGATGCCGTTCCGCCGCTTCCAAATTCAGCCGGTGTGGCGTGCCGACCGTCCTCAGAAAGGCCGCTATCGCGAATTTTATCAGTGTGATGCCGATGTCGTGGGTTCGGATTCGCTTATCAATGAGGTTGAATTACTTCAACTCATCGATGAGGTGTTTGCACGCCTTGGAATCAACATCGCCATCAAACTAAACAACCGCAAAGTCCTTGCCGGCATTGCCGAGATTATCGGTGCTCCCGACAAGATGATTGATATAACCGTTGCAATCGACAAGATCGACAAAATCGGTCTTGACAAGGTCAACGAAGAACTGGCCGACCGCGGTCTGTCGCAGCAGTCAATCGACGCGCTTGCTCCTATTCTTAAAATCGAAGGTACAGTCGACGAGCGTCTTGCTCAATTGGCAGACTTGCTCGAAGACAGCGAGACAGGCCGCCTCGGCGTGGACGAACTCCGCGAAGTAGTCGGTGCTACGATGACGCTCGGTCTGCGTGCCACGCTCGATCTCGATGTGTCACTTGCTCGCGGTCTCAACTACTACACAGGTACAATCATCGAAGTTAAGGCTCTCGACTTTGCTATAGGCTCTATTACCGGCGGCGGTCGCTACGACAACCTTACGGGTGTGTTTGGCATGCCCGGCCTGTCGGGCGTCGGCATCTCGTTCGGTGCCGACCGCATCTACGATGTAATGACAGGCCTTAATCTCTATCCGGCCGACCTCGGCGCGACAGCCAAGGTGATGTTTGTGAACTTCGGCGCTGCCGAAGCCGCTGCATCGCTTGCCGCAGTGAAGAAACTGCGTGCCGCCGGCATCGCTTGCGAACTCTATCCCGATTCCGCCAAACTTAAGAAGCAGATGGCCTACGCCAATGCCTCGGGCATACCGTTTGTGGCAATCATCGGCGAAAGCGAAGCTGCCGCAGGAACGGTAACTATCAAGAACATGACTGAAGGCACCCAGTCGACAGTGACTGTCGACGAGGCTGCCGAGATTTTGAAATAAATTGAAGTCTTGAAAAAGATTCGCGGCGAAGGTCGCGAATTGATTAGTTTTTTTCATAAGTTGATTTGTGTGAATCAGGAAGAGCCGACTGTGAAGCCGGCTCTTCTTTTACCATGATCAAGAGCTGTCGAAAAAACTTTTTGAGTGCTTGATTGTCCGTTTCATTGGAAAAATTGTCGGAAATGTTAAATAATTTTTGACAAATGGAGGAATATTACTAAATTTGCACGATATTCCCTATGAAGGTTTTTATCAAACTGACTTTTGTAGCAACTAACCTAATTTGCGATTGTAATATAAATTAACACATTAATAATTAAACCCGTAAAAGATGAAGAAATCATTGTACAGGGGAATCTTGTGTGTTGCAGCAGCTTCGCTGGTCACTGCTTGTACCGATGGCGCAGGCTTTGGCTCGTTCGGCAAGGGCAAAGGCAAGATATCCTTGGTCACGGAGGTTGATGCATCGGTAGGCTCGGCTCGGTCGCGTGCGGAGTACACCGACGTTACAGCCGGTGACTTGGCCGTGAAACTTACCTCGGCCGACGGATCATTCTCTCAGACATGGGCCGGTGTGGCGGATTTCCCGACCGATCAAGAATTCAATGTCGGTGCGTACACACTTGAGGTCTCTTATGGTAATGAAGACACCGAGGGCTTTGAATCACCGTATTTCTACGGCTCGCAGACCCTGAAAGTGTCGGAAAACGAAGTGACACCGGTGACGGTGACGGCAACCCTTGCCAACGCTATGGTGTCGATTGATTACACCGACACGTTCAAGAATTATATGAGTGCCTGGAGTGCTGAAGTGCACAGCGCCGGCGGCACATATACTACATTCACTTCCACCGAAACACGTCCTGCCTATGTAAAGGCCGGCGATGTTGTAATCAATGTGGACGTGACCAAACCCAACGGCGTCAACGGCCGTCTTGAGGCTGCTCGCTTTACAGCTGAAGCTCGCCACCACTACCACGTCACCATCGACATCGAAGGCGGCGCCGGTAACGCTCAACTCGTAATCTCTCTCGACGATTCTCTCGATCAGGAGGACATCGTGCTCGACATCAGCGACGAAGTGCTCAACGCTCCCGCTCCCGAAGTGGAAACATCGGGCTTCGCTGCTAATGACGTTATCTCGTTCGTGCCCGGTTCGGCGCTCGAAAACTCTGCCAAGATGAATATCATCGCTCGCGCCGGTCTCAAGAGCATCATTCTCACCACCAATTCGACTTCGCTCGAAAATCAGGGTTGGCCGCGCGAACTCGACCTCTGCGCAGCTACCGCCGAGCAGCAGACATTGCTCAAGTCGCTCGGACTGAAGACACTCGGCGTGTATGGTACTGTCGACAAGATGGCTGTCATCGACTTCACAGCCGTTGCCGAGCATATCCGCTATCTCGCTTCGGGCAACAACAATACCGTATTCTCGGTTGAGGTGAAGGACAAGGGCGGCAAGGTGAGCGAACCGGTTTCGTTCACTCTCGCAGCCGAATCGCTCTCGCTTTCGGTGGCCAATGCACAGGCCTACGTTGGCGGCGCTTCATTCTCGTTCACACTCAACTTCAACGGCGGCAATCCTGCCGACAAGGTTAAGGTGAAACTGAAAAACGACCGCGGTACATGGGACACTCTCAGTGTTACATACACTGAAACAGCCAAGGGTGTCTACACGGCAGTCGCTCAGGGCGTGGCCGGCGAGGACGATATGATTGTTCAAGTCAGCGCCGACGGTCTTACACCTATCGAACTTACCATTCCTCGCAATCCTCAGGTTGTGAAGAGCTCGGCCGGCACTGTCGATACTTGGGCACGCAAGGCCGTCATTCCCGTTACAATCGGTTCGCAGGACAGCAACGCTTCGCTTCTCGCCCAGATGATGGGTGATGCTACAGTGATGGTGTCGACCGACGGCAAGACTTTTAAAGCAGCTGCAACGACAGCTGATGCTTCGGCCAAGACACTGACCGCAACCGGTCTTACTCCGGGTGCTACATACACCGCCAAGATTCGCAACGGTGAGCAGGATATTGAATCTCTCGCATCATTCACCTTCACCACCGAAGCCGCCGCGCAGCTTACCAACGGCAACTGCGAGACTGCGGCCACCAAGGACGGCAGCGGCAGCAACTGGGAAAACTACGTGTTCACCGGTTGGGGAACCAACAACGCCATGACCACCAGCCAGGGTGCCGATTACGGCTACTGCCGAATCTCGGGTACAATCCCGACAACCGACGCTCACAGCGGCAGCGCCATTGCACTGCGCACGTGCGGTTGGGGATCCGGCAACACCGCCGTATCTACTAACGGTACAAGTGGCGTAATGAAGCATATGGATGCGGGCCTTTATCACCTCGGTGCAACTCGTTCGTCGCGTCCGTCGTCCTACTCGGGCACGGCCGGTCCGCTCAACACCGATGACCTCGATTGCGGCGTGGCATTCACCTCGCGTCCCTCGTCGCTCAAGTTCTGGTTCAAGTACGATGCCAAGAACGGCGCCGACAAGGGTCAGGCCTACATCTGGATTAAGGATGCCAATGGCAACGTAATCGCAACTGCAACTCGTGAACTTTCATCGCAAAGCTCATATACACAGGTCGAACTGCCTCTGATCTACACATCGTCGGCCAAGGCTGCCAAGATATATGTACGCTTCATGTCGACTGTTGTCGAAGACGCCGTAGCTCGCAAGAGCGGTTGGCTCTCCGGCCCCGGCTTCGCCAACCTTAGCCGCGGTACATATATGGGCTCGACACTGTATATCGATGACATCGAATTAACCTATTAATTATCGCAAGTACAATGAAAACAAAGATATTCACAATCATTGCGTTCCTTGTGGCCGTTGTAGGATTGAGTTCTTGCGGCGAAAACTGGGAACCAGCCCTCACCAAAACCGGCGAGGTTTCGCTCAAGTCGATGGGCGTGAATGTGCTTACGGGAGAGACCGAAACACACTCGCGTGCCGAAATCGATTTGAACCCCTATCTGGTGAAGATCTACGATGAGCAGAACGCTCTCGTGGAACAATGGACCTACGGCACGATGCCGGAACTCTTCTCGCTGCCCGTCGGCCACTATCGCGTGGATGTGGCTTCGCACGAAGTGCAGAAAGCCGAATGGGACAAGCCTTACTATCTCGGCTCGAAAGAATTTGATATCGAGAACTCCAAGATTACCGAAATCGGAACCGTCACCTGCAAGTTCTCCAACCTGCGTGTGTCGATCAAGTTTTCAGACGACCTTGCAGCCGCTATGGGCAGCGATGTCGAAGTGACAGTAGTTGCCAACGATGAAGGTGAACTCGTATTCAAGGGCGATGAAACACGCTCGGGTTACTTCGCCGTTGTCGAAGGTTCCAACACTCTCGCCGCTACATTCAAGGGTACGGTGAACGGTCATATGGAAAATCTTCACCGAGTTTATACCAGCATTGAAGCAGGCCAGCACCTCATTATCACCTTCTCGCTCAAGACCAATCCCAACGAGCCTGATGCCGAAACCGGCCAAATTGACCCGACTACCGGTATCACAATTGAACACAGCGTTGTTGATGTCAACAAAGACGGAAGCGTGAATCCCGGTGAGGATAATGAAAAGCCCGGCGATAACGGTCGTCCGAATGAGGAGTTCCCTGACACCCCCAATCCTGACCCCGATCCGAAACCCGATCCCGATCCCAACCCCGGTACTGAAGATGCCATCACATTCGAGTCATCGCTCACATTCGGCACTCCGATGGAAGCCGTAGCAGGCACCGACGGTAAGATTATCATCAAGGCTCCTGCCGGTATCAAGAACCTCATCGTTAATATCAACTCAACCAATGATGACTTTGCAGAAACGGTTGCAGTTTTATCCGGTGTAGACCTTACCAACCCCGGCGACACTGCAGGTCCGGTATTCCAGAGCTTCGGTATTGTCACCGGTGACCAGGTACTCAACCAGACCGAAGTACCCTTCGATATCACTCAGTTCATTCCTCTGCTTGGCGGCTTCCCGGGTACACACACATTCGGAATCGATGTTACCGACAATGACGGCAATAATGCCAAGCGCGACATCATATTCACTGTTCAATGATCACGGCTATGAAGACTAAACTGACCTACTTGGCCGCAGCGGCGATAGCCGTATCGGCTCTGTCCGGTTGCTCAAGCGAGGAACCGATTCAGACCACAGGTGAAGGTACCGTATTCTTCTCGGCTACCCTCAACAGTGATGTGAAAGAACGTTCGCGTGCCACTCTCGACGAACTCAAGGAAACCGCACGTCTGTGGATTTCCAACGAGAAAGGTCTTGTGCGCCACTACGACGTATTGGCCGACGTTCCTTCGGAAGGCGTGAAGTTGCTCACAGGCAACTACGTGGCCGAAGCATGGGCCGGTGACTCCGTCCCCGCTTCGTTCGACGACCGCTTCTTCAAAGGTCGTGAGGAGTTCACCATCGCAAACGGCGACAACAAGAGCGTTGAACTCGTATGCAAGATCGCCAACACCGTTGTAAGTGTCAACTATGAAGAATCGGCCAAGGCCGCCCTTCATGACTATAAGTTGGCCGTCGGCCACTCGCAGGGTTCGCTCGACTTCGTCGGCGACACCGAGGATCGCGGCTACTTCATGATGA
Organism: uncultured Bacteroidales bacterium; assembly: GCA_937995285.1. Classification (GTDB taxonomy): domain Bacteria; phylum Bacteroidota; class Bacteroidia; order Bacteroidales; family Muribaculaceae; genus CAG-873. Next base: position 9,356 of record CALKKU010000146.1, read on the forward strand.
ACTCTCGCGACAAAGACCTCACATGGACTCTCACGGGTACTCTCAACGACGGTACGACCTACACTCGCACCGGCACAATCGAGAACTGCAAGCCCGCCACTCTCTATGCAATGAACATCAAGTGCACCGAGCAGGATATCGAAATCGGCGGTGCTTACTTCGATGTCGTTGTCGATGAATCGGAAATCGTGGTTGAAGATGAAATCACCATCGTCAGCGCTCCTGTCGTTCAAGGTTACAACTTCGACATCGATCAGCCCGTTCGCGCAAAACGCGGTGCTCTCGGTCGTCGCTCGCTGTGGATCAAGGGCGCTACTCAGATCACCAACCTCGTGCTCTCGTGCGACCAGTTCTCGACGTTGCTCGGCATCTCGGGCAATGACTTCGACTTCCTCACGATGACCAATGCCGACCTCAAGAACACCATCGTATCAAAGGGCATCAACTACACGATGACCTACGATGACGTTCAGGATCTTGCAGCAGTAAAAGTCAACTTTGAGGAAGCGTTCACCAACCTCCTTACCGACGGTGAATATGACATTGTGGTCACAGCAACCGACAAGAACGGCAAGACCGGTACGGGTACACTCAAATTCATCGTCAGCGACGATGCAGTGACCACCGGTTCGGTTGACGTCACCACTGTTTGGACCAACCGTGCCGTTATCACCGGTACAGTGACAAGTGCCGAAGCAACCAACCCCGTACTGAAGTATCGCAAGAAGGGCGCTTCGGAATGGATCGATGCCGAGACAACCTTGTCTGGCAACGCAATGAGCGCATCGCTCACCGGACTTGAAGCAGGTACTACCTACGAATACGTAGCCGCTGCCGACGGTTTCATCTCGTCGACAATCGGTACATTTACTACCGAAACAGCAGCTCAGCTTCCCAACTCGGGCTTCGAGGATTGGTATAAGGACGGCAAGACATGGATGGCATTCGCTCAAGGCGGTTCGATGTTCTGGGATTCGGGTAATGCCGCCACCAAGTCATTCTCGTTCATCAATGCCAACCCCACTTATCCCGACGAGAGCGTCAAGCACTCGGGTACATACTCGGTATGTCTGCACTCGCAGAATGTGGTAGTGAAGTTCGCAGCCGGCAACCTCTTCGTAGGTGAATTTATCCGTACCGACGGTACTAACGGCGTCCTCGGTTGGGGTCGCCCCTTCACCTCGCGACCGAGCAAGCTTCGCGGTTGGGTGAAGTACTCGCCTCAATCGGTCAACCACACAGATGCTTCCTATCCTGCACTCGGCAGCGGTGACATCGACAACGGTATCATCTACATCGCTCTGCTCGACGGCTCGCAGCTCCTTACAGACAGCGGCAAGCAGTATCCCGTAATCATCAAGACCAAGGAGAAGCAGCTCTTCGACAAGAATGCTTCGAATGTGATCGCATACGGCGAACTCAAGTTTACCGAAGCCACAGCCGGCGACGGTATGGTTCAGTTCGAGATACCTCTTACGTACTATCACAACGATGTGAAGCCCGTGTACATCATGTGCACCGCGTCGGCTTCGATCGGCGGTGACTACTTCGTGGGTGGCGACGATTCGAAGATGTGGCTCGATGACCTCGAACTCGTTTACGAATAATAATTCTCTTATGTCATAATCGCGACGGCGACAGCGTGCAAGCGTTGTCGCCGTCGTTGCGTTTTACGCCGTCGCGAGGTGCTGTCCCCGTTTGTCAATTTTGGAAAGAATGTGTAACTTTGCACGATGTTTAGAATCAAGCGACTCGACACGTTTATGTTGCAGCGGTTTCTGCCGTTGCTGCTGATGACATTCTTCATCTGCCTGTTCATCGTGCTGATGCAGTTCCTGTTCAAGTCGATCGACGACTTGGTGGGCAAGGGACTCGGAATCGATGTCATAGGCGAGTTGTTTTTCTATGCGGCGCTGACCATGGTACCGATGGCGTTGCCGCTTGCAGTGCTGCTTGCATCGCTGATGGTGTTCGGCAACCTTGGCGAGAAACTCGAACTCACGGCTATGAAGGCCGCAGGTATATCGCTGTTCCGAATAATGCGGCCGCTGATTGTACTGATGGTTATTATAGCCATCGGTGCATTCTTTTTTCAGAATGATGTGTTGCCCGTGGCGCAGTCGCGTATGTGGACGATGCTGTTCTCAGTGCGACAGAAGACGCCGGAAGTCGAAATTCCCGAGCGCTCGTTCTACAATGAAATTCCCGGTATGAACCTCTATGTGGAGCATAAGAATCCCGTGACGGGTATGCTTCACAATATGATTATCTACGATATGTCGCGCGGCAGCGACAATCCTCGTGTCATTCTTGCAGACTCGGGCAAGTTCAGTTTCACCGAAGACAAGACACGTCTGTTTCTGCACCTCTACGGCGGTGAGATGTTTGAAAATCTCACCGACAACTCAATGGGTATCGGTACGGGCGGTTATATGCCGTTCCGTCGCGAGGCATTTTCCGATAAGCAGATATATTTCATCTTCGATGCCAACTTCAACAAGATGGACGAGAGCGGCATTCGCTCGCAGTATGTAGGGCAGAACATATCGCAGTTGCGACAGTCTATTGACTCTATCGGACGTCGTGTCGATTCGATAGGTACTGTATATGCCAACGACCTGCTTACGACATCTTATGTAGGGACGCAATCATATACGTTTGATCTCGACACAACAGGGCGTCAGGCGCTGAAGCCTACGCCGCCAACTGAAGCCGAGAGCCGTGCAGCTGTCACCAACTTCCATATCAATGTCGACTCTGTATTCAATTCGCCGTCGGCGGCTTTTGCCAAGACATACTTGTCGCAGGCACTCAGCGATGCCCATCGTACCAAACAAGAATTTGAGTATCGCACGCTGATGCTCACCGAGCAGGCCAAGTTGATGCGTCGCCACGACATTGAGTTGCAGAAGAAATTTACATTGTCGTTTGCCATCTTGGTGTTCTTCTTTATCGGTGCGCCGCTTGGCGCTATCATCAAGAAGGGCGGTATCGGTACGCCGCTCGTTATCTCGGTATTTCTGTTCATTATCTACTGGATTATCGACAACACCGGCTACAAGATGGCTCGCGACGGCAAACTCGAAGTGTGGCAAGGTATATGGCTCAGTACGGCAGTACTGCTGCCGCTCGGCGCATTTTTGACTCGCAAGGCAATCGACGATTCGGCGGTATTCAATATTGATGCCTATAAGGACTTCTTCAGCAGATTGATCGGCCGCTATCCGTCGCGTACACTTGAACTCAAGGAAGTAATCATGACCGATGTCGAACCCGGCAAGGCTCGCGAGATGCTCGAAGCATTAAAGACAAAGATTGATGTCGCCGTGAGTGCATTGCAACATCGGCCGTTGCCGCTGCGTCTGTTGCCCTGCCGACAAGTGACAGCCTTGCGCGATCCGCTTAATGCCGTAGTCGATTACCTCAGCAACTCCACAGACAAGTTGGTGATAAGTTGGCTCAATCAATATCCGTTCGAGCCGATGCGACGTAATGTCAAAGATATAGCGGCGATTACCGAGCGACTGCTCGAGTGCTACAAGCCGGTATCGGAGTACTCCGAGAACTCCGAGTTCTCAGACAATTAAAAAGAAAATTAAAAACTTACCAAGCATGGATGAAAAAATAAAACTTGATTCAATCGAAG
>CALKKU010000147.1 GCA_937995285.1 uncultured Bacteroidales bacterium
ACATCTACTCCGACCTCGGCTTCTCCGACTCCTACGCCGGCGACCAGTCGTCGGGCGCATCGGCCTTCTCCGCCGACATCTCGGGCTACTTCACCACCTACCCCATCATCGGACGCAACGAATGCCAGTGGTCGTGGGGTTGGAACATCTCCAACATCGGTACCAAAGTAGCCTACAACAACGGCGAGAATCCCGCATTCCTCCCGACAAACCTGCGCCTCGGCACATCGTTCACCTTCCCGCTGGCCGATTACCACAACCTGTCGATCAACCTCGACGCCAACAAGTTGCTTGTGCCGACACGTCCTCGCCAGGTCGACTACGACGTCGACACACCCGAAGGCCAGGCAGCCTACACCGAAGCCCTCACCGATTGGGAAAATATGTCGCCTATCACCGGCATCTTCAAGTCATTCACCGACGCCCCCGGTGGCTTCAGCGAAGAACTCAAAGAAATCACCTGGAGCCTTGGTGCGGAATACTCCTACAACAACCAGTTCTTCCTCCGTGCCGGTTACTTCTACGAAAATGCCAGCAAGGGTAATCGCCAGTACTTCGCCGCAGGTGCGGGCTTCTCGCTCAACGTAGTACGCCTCGACGCATCATACATGCTCGCCACAGCACAGTCGTCGCCTCTCGACCAGACACTGCGCTTCACCCTCACATTCGACATGGACGGCCTCAAGAACCTCTTCGGCCGAAAATAATACACCAACCGGCGGTGGACGCCGCCAACCTGTACGGACGTGCCTTCGGCACGTTCCCGGGACAAACATCTGCGAATCAACGCGAAACATATCCGGGATACATATCCCCACCTCATATTTGCCGCCTTCGGGCGGCATTTCTGTTAAAACGTGCCAAAGGCACGTCCGTACACTGCTGCATTGATTAATACACATACTACAAAAACTTTAATTAATTCAACCTTTATTTTAATCATTTCGGCTGCAAAGTTACGATCGGCTGCGGCCGTTGCCCCCGGATTTTGGTCGACGTGACCAAAATTTCTTTTGCCGCCGCAAATATTTGCAAATGCAAATTCGCCGGATACGGCTCTCAGCCGCCTCTGTTGCAGTGTAAATAACTTTTTCCGCACCGGCCGCCAAAAATCGCTGTTTTCATTTGTAAACAGATGCGATTTTTGCTAATTTTACGCTCGAAAAGAAGAGTGTCTCACCTCCCTAAGAAAATTCGACGTAATGCCCCAAGAAGTGTACCATATTCCGGCCTTGCTGCCCGAAACCATCGCCGCGCTCGACATCAACCCCGACGGCGTGTATGTCGACGCCACATTCGGCGGCGGCGGCCACTCGCGTGCCATCGTAGCCGCGCTGAGCGACAAGGGGCATCTCTACGGCTTCGATCAGGACGAAGACGCTCTGCGAGGCGCACTTGCCGACGACCGCTTCACCATGGTCTACGGCAACTTCAAGTACCTCTCCAACTTCATGCGCTACCACGAAGTGAACGACGTCAACGGCATCCTCGCCGACCTCGGCGTATCGTTCCACCACTTCGACGATGCCGAACGCGGCTTCTCGTTCCGCGCCGACGCACGGCTCGATATGCGTATGAACCGCCACGGCCGCCTCTCCGCCCTCGAAGTCATCAACGACTACCCCGAGGAGCGCCTCGCCGACATCCTCTACCTCTACGGCGAAGTGTCGCAGGCACGCCGCATAGCACGTGCCATCGCCACAGCACGCGCCAAAGCGCCCGTCACCACAGTCAACCAACTGCTCGACGTCGTCACACCGCTGCTCGATCGCCGTCGCGAGAAGAAAGAACTCGCCTGCGTGTTCCAGGCACTGCGCATCGAAGTCAATGACGAACTCGACGCCCTGCGCCGGTTCCTCACCGCCACCGTCGACAACCTCGTGCCCGGCGGACGCCTCGCAATCATCACCTACCATTCGCTCGAAGACCGGCTCGTGAAGAACTTCATGCGCTCGGGCAACTTCTCGGGCAATGTCGAAAAGGACATCTTCGGCCGCGCCGACGTGCCCTTCAAACTGCTTACATCCAAACCCGTCGTGGCATCAGATGCCGAAGTCGAAGCCAACCCGCGCAGCCGCAGTGCCAAGCTTCGCGTCGCCGTCCGCCTTTGAAAACCGCCCCGCAATATGAAACGCTTCAAAACACCCGATATCAAAGACCTGCGCGACGGTATTCCCAGCCACCTGTTCCTCAAGAACATCGGGCTGTGCATCGTGTGCGTGTTCGTGGCTCTGTGCTACATCTCCGTGCGCTACGACTGCGTCACAGCCATGGAAATAATCGCCTCCAAGAAGCGAAAAATCGAAGTCGTCCGAACCGACGTGCAACGCGAGCGCTCCAGGTATATGACCGCCACCTGCGAACGCTCCATGCAGCACATGGTCGACTCCCTCGGCCTCGGGCTGAGCATTCAGGAACGCCCGCCTTACCGGATCAACAACACTACACATCCATAAAACAACCTAAAAACTTAGTGCTATGACCGGCAAGCAGAAACAGCAAAAGAACAAGACCCGCCGCAGATACCTCTACAGCAGCTATCTGTGGATTTCCGCATTCATCGGATTTCTCACCGTGATGTGCGTGATATCAATCATCAACACCACCGTCATCCACCGCAGCGAATGGGTGGCCAAGGGCGACAGCACCATGCTCGGCGACAAACCCATATTCCCCATCCGAGGCGACATCCTCGCCGCCGACGGCTCGATTCTTGCCACCAACCTCACCTACTACGACATACGCATCGACTTCCGCTCCGAGCGCCTCAACGAGACCAAGTACCTCGCACAAGTGCGCGAATTGGCCGACTCGATGGGCGCCTACTATCATCAGCGCACAGCCGACCAGTGGTACGACTACCTGATGAAGCCGATGTCTGTGCCCAAGTCGAAGCGCTCCACATGCTATCCCTTGCTGCGCAACTGCACCCTCGGCGATGTGGAACGCGTGCGCTACTTCCCGTATTTCCGCAACGATTCCATCACGCCCGTTCCGCGCAACTGCGCCAAGACCGGCTTCACCACCCAGAGCAGACTGCGCCGCGTATATCCCTACGGCGACATGGCACGCCTGAGCATCGGCCGCGTCGGCGAGACGGCCGATGACCCGCGCGTCATCGGCCGTTCGGGTCTTGAACGCACCCTCGACAGCCTGCTCTACGGCATCGACGGCATATCGCGCAAAGTGATGTTCACCCGAGGCGTGAGCCAATGGCCGGTGAAGCCCGCCGTCAACGGCGCCACAATCACCACCACCATCGACGTCACCATGCAGGACCTGCTCGAAAACGAACTCGGCGAAATGCTCCTCCTCAGCGGTGCCGAATGGGGCAGCGCCATGATCATGGAAGTCGCCACCGGCGAAATCAAAGCCATATCCAACCTCGACCGCGACTCGATTCGCGGCACATACATCGAATCTAAAGACCGCATCGTGCAGCGCATCGAGCCCGGCTCGGTAATCAAAGTGGTGTCGATGCTCGGCGCACTCGAAGCAGGCTTCGTCGACCTCAACCGGGTCTACTCCATCGGCCGCTCCTACTCGTTTGCCGGCAGCACCATCAGCGACACCCACTCGCCCGGCGCACTGCCCGTGAGCCGCTTCGTGGAATACTCCTCCAACATCGGCATGACCAAGTTGATTACGCCCCACTACGACAAGAATCTCAACGGTTGGCGCGACCAACTGCGCACGCTCGGCTTCTTCGACCGCCTCAATTCTGGTATGGCCAACGAAGTGCCGCCGCTCTATCCCACACTCGACCCCAAACGCGGCGGCCTGGTGTCGCTCTCGCGTATGACGTTCGGCTACAACATCTCAGTGCCACCGCTCTACATCTGCGCCGTCTACAACGCCATAGCCAACGACGGCCGCTTCGTGCGCCCGCACCTGATGAAAAAAATCCGCTTTGCCGACGGCCGCGATTCGGTGATTCCCGTCACCTATGTGCGCGACCGCATCTGCTCATCGAAGAATGCCGCCATCCTGCGCGAGATGATGCACTCCGTTGTCTGGGGTGAAGGCGGCACGGCCAAAGGCCTGCGCAACAAGGATGTGGAAATTGCCGGCAAGACCGGTACCGCCCAGATCTACGAAGAGAAGCGCGGCTACCGTCCCAAGGGCCAGAACAACGTCACCTTCTGCGGATTCTTCCCCTACGACAAGCCCAAATACACCGGCATCGTGGTGGTGAGCAATCCCAAATATCCGCGCGGCGCCGCATCGACCGGCGGCACCGTACTGCGCAACGTGGCCATAAAACTCTTCTCGCGCGGTATGCTCGACAATGTCAGCGACTACCTCGTCAACCCCGTCACCGGCACGTCGCCTACATTCTACGGCTCGTACAGGAGCGGACGCACATCGGCCCTGCACGGATTTCTCGACTTCTCGCACATGCGCGTGCTCCGCACCGCCAAGCGCCACACCGGACGTATCACCACCGTGCCAGATGTCACAGGTCTCGGCATCCGCGAGGCGCTCGTAGAGCTTGAAAGCGCCGGGCTGCTCGTCAACTTCTCAGGCACCGGCTACGTTACATCCATACAACCGCCGCCCGGCACACTCATCGCTCCGGGCATGAGAGTCAATGTGGCCCTCAGCCAAAATTAGATAAAATCACAATCTGTAATATGGTAAATAATACGGAACATCATACACTCAAAGCACTTCTGGCGGCCATAGAGCCGCTCGAAGTGCTTAACGCCGCTTCAGCCCCCGCCCTGTTGACGTCGCTGACATCCGATTCGCGACAAGTCGCGCCCGGTGCGGTATTCGTGGCCGTGCGCGGTGTGCACGTCGACGGGCACGACTTCATCGACCGCGCCGTAGCGGCGGACGCCGCCGTCGTGGTCTGCGAGGCATTGCCGGCAGCACCGGCAGCCGATGTGGCATGGATTCGCGTGGCCGACGCCTCCGTAGCCCTCGGCCTGCTCGCTTCGGCATGGAACGGCTACCCCTCGCGCCGCCTCACCCTCGTGGGCGTCACCGGCACCAACGGCAAAACCACCATCGCCACCCTGCTCTACACGCTGATGCGCCGCGCCGGGCACTCGGCAGGCTTGCTGTCGACCGTAGTCAACAAAATCAACGACACCGAAGTACCCGCCACACACACCACTCCCGATCCGATTGAACTCAACGCCCTGCTGGCGCGTATGGTCGACGAAGGATGCGACTTCGCGGCAATGGAAGTAAGTTCACACGCCGCAGCTCAGCACCGCATCGCCGGGCTCGACTTCGACGGCGCCATATTCACCAACCTCACACGCGACCACCTCGACTACCACGGCACATTCGCCGCATACCTTGCCGCCAAGAAATCGTTCTTCGACGGACTGAAACCCGAAGCGTTCGCCCTCACCAACCTCGACGACCGCAACGGCGAAGTGATGCTCCAGAACACCCGCGCCCGCCGCTCGGCCTACTCCATTCGCTCCGAAGCCGACTTCAACGGCCGCGTCATTGAAGACCGCATCGACGGCATGCTTATGACCTTCAACGGCCGCGAGGTGGAAACAATGTTTGCCGGCCGCTTCAACGCCTCCAACCTCTCCGCCGTCTACGGCGCGGCACGCCTGCTCGGCCTGCCCGACGACGAAGTGTTGCAGATAATATCCACGCTGACACCCGTTGCGGGACGCTTCCAGTCGTTCCGTTCGGCCGACGGTGTCACCGCCATAGTCGACTATGCCCACACGCCCGATGCGCTGGTCAACGTGCTCGACACCATCCGCGAGATTTCGCGCGGCGGATCGGTCATCACCGTCTGCGGCGCCGGCGGCGACCGCGACAAAGGCAAGCGCCCCATCATGGCCGCCGAAGCCGCCGCTCGTTCCACCCGCGTGATTCTCACCTCTGACAATCCGCGCTCAGAAGACCCCGTGGCAATTATCAACGATATGAAGGCCGGCCTCGACGCCTCGGCCGCCGCCCGAACACTGTCGATAGTCGACCGCGCCGAAGCTATCCGCACCGCCGTGGCCTTGGCCGCCCCGGGCGACATTATCCTCATCGCCGGCAAGGGCCACGAGACATATCAGATTATCGGCAACGAAACTCATCACTTCGACGACCGCGAGGTTGTGGCAGCCGCCCTCGCCGACCGTTCCAAGCAGTCATAACTCAATGAAATTCAAGCATAAGATATGATATATCACATATTTCAAGCACTCAGCGACTTCGACATTCCCGGCTCGGGTCTGATGTCGTACATCACATTCCGCTCGGGCGCGGCATTCGTGCTGGCCATGCTCATAGCCATCATCGCCGGCAAGCGCATCATCGAACGCCTGCAACTGATGCAGGTGGGCGAGATAGTCCGCAACCTCGACCTCGAAGGGCAGACCAAGAAGACGGGCACACCGACAATGGGCGGTGTCATCATCATCGTGGCCATCATCACAGCATGTCTTCTCGTGGGCGACCTCACAAACATCTACATGCTGCTGATGCTCTTCGCCACCCTGTGGCTCGGCTCTATCGGCTTCATCGACGACTATATGAAGCTGAAGAAGCACAACAAGGACGGAATCAAGGGTAAGTACAAGATTGTCGGTCAGGTAGGTATCGCAGTAATTCTCGCGGGCACCATGTACCTCAATCCCGATATGGTCATCGTCCACAACAACGAAGTGATCAACGATGCCACCGAGCGCGTCGAAGACGTCGTATATGCCGACCACGTCACCAAAAGTCCCGAGACAACACTGCCGTTCGTGAAGAACAACAACCTCGACTACTCGTGGCTCACCTCATGGATGGGCGACGACGCCGGCGAAATCGGCGGCTGGATAGTCTTCCTCATCATGGCGATGTTCTTCGTCACCGCCACATCCAACGGAGCCAACCTCAACGACGGGCTCGACGGCATGACCTCGGGACTGTCGGCGGTCGCGGCCGTGGCGCTTGCCGTCATGGCCTACCTCGGCGGCAACATAGTCTACTCGGCCTACCTTAATATAATGTATATACCCCACAGCGCCGAGTTGGTGGTATATATGGCCGCATTCATCGGCGCACTCGTGGGCTTCCTGTGGTACAACGCCTATCCGGCACAGGTGTTCATGGGCGACACCGGCTCGCTCACCCTCGGCGGTGTCATCGCCGTGTTCGCAATCCTCATCCACAAGGAGTTGCTGCTGCCAATCCTCTGCGCCCTCTTCTACATCGAGGACCTCTCGGTGGCTCTGCAGGTGCTCTACTACAAGAAGACCGGCGGCCGACGCATCTTCAAGATGGCGCCGCTCCACCACCACTTCCAGAAGCCCGGCAATGCCGGCATCGACGCGCTCATTCAACGCCCCATCACCCCGATTCCCGAGGCCAAAATCGTGACCCGCTTCTGGATCATCGGCATCATCCTTGCCGCAATCACATTTGTAACTCTTAAAATCCGCTAAGATATGGAAACAAACAGCACAAACACTCGTCGCCGACTCGTGATACTCGGCGGTGGCGAAAGCGGCGTCGGTGCCGCAGTCCTCGCCAAGGACAAAGGTTTTGATGTGTTTCTGAGTGATATGGGCACCATCGCCCCCAAATATACCGCCGTACTCGAACGCGAAGCCATTCCCTACGAGAGCGGACACCACACCCCCGAGCTCATTCTCAATGCCGACGAGGTGGTGAAAAGCCCCGGCATACCGCTGACAGCTCCGATGATCAAGGAGTTGACGGCGCGCAACATACCGGTTATCAGCGAAATCGAATTTGCCGGCCGCTACACCGACGCCAAGATGGTATGCATCACCGGCTCGAACGGCAAGACAACCACGACATCGCTCATCTACCACATACTGCGCCGCGCGGGCATCGACGCCGGATTGGCCGGCAACATCGGCAACTCGCTCGCACTGCAAGTGGCTCGCGATCCGCACGAAGTCTATGTAATCGAACTGAGCAGTTTCCAGCTCGACAATATGTACGACTTCAAGGCCAATATCGCCGTGCTGCTCAACATCACCCCCGACCACCTCGACCGCTACGACTATAAGATGCAGAACTATATCAACGCCAAGTTCCGCATCCTGCGCAACCTCACTCCCGAGGATGCTTTCATCTACTGGCAGGACGACCCCGTGGTGTCGGCACAGTTGGCCAAGATTTCGACAGAAGCGCAGATATACCCCTTCGCCGAACATCGCGAGGAAGACACTGCAGCCTACATCGATGCCACCGACGAGATGGTAATCAACACTCCCGGCACTTCGATGACAATGCCTCGTGCCGACCTCGCTCTCCACGGCCTGCACAACGTATATAACTCAATGGCAGCCGGTCTGAGTGCCGCCCTGCTCAACATCCGCAAGGAGGACATCCGTGCCGCTCTCGCCGATTTCCACGGTGTGGAACACCGCCTCGAACCCGTAGCCACAATCGATGGCGTCAACTGGATCAACGATTCCAAAGCCACCAACGTCAACTCGTGCTGGTATGCTCTCGAATCAATGATGCGCCCCACCGTGCTCATCCTCGGCGGCAAGGACAAGGGCAATGACTACTCCGAAATCCTCGACTTGGTCAACCGCAAGGTGAAAGCCATCGTAGCCATGGGCAAGGACAATGCCAAGATTGTCGACTTCTTCGGCAGTCACACTTCGCTGCCCGTGATCGACACGCACTCGCTCGACGATGCCATTGCAGCCTGTCGCGACCTCTCGACCGACGGCGACACCGTGCTGCTGTCGCCCTGCTGCGCCAGCTTCGACCTCTTCAAGTCGTACGAAGACCGAGGCGACCAATTCAAGGCCAAAGTAAAAGCACTTAAATAATCACCTATAACCCCCTGACGACCATGTCGGAAGATAAAGAAAAAGACACCGCGCCCGCCTATGCCGGCATAGTGCCCACAAGCAAGAACGACCCGTACATCTGGGGTACGTATATAGCACTTATACTCGTGTCGATCGTGGAACTTTTCAGCGCCTCGTCGCAGGAAGTGCGCGTCAACGACATCTACGGGCCCATCATCCGCCATGCCATATTCCTCGGAATCGGGCTTGTGATCATGTTGGCTCTGCAGCGCACCTACTTCCTGCGCATCTACCAGCTGATACCGCTCTACGTGCTCGGTTCGTTGGGTATGATTGTATGGGTCAATTTATTCGGGCAGAACATCAACAACGCCGTGCGCTCATTTTCCGTTTTAGGCTTCAGCGTGTTCCCGGCCGACTTCCTGAAACTGGCCTGTGCCTTGGGTCTGGTGTGGATCATCACTCGCAATCAGATTCCGGGCAAACGCGGCATCACTCGCAAAGGCTTCATATACTGCGTCTTCTATATTCTCGCTTGCGCGGGTCTGCTCGTGGAGCAAGGCCTCACCAACACATTGCTGTTGGTGTGCATAGCTTTCAGTGTGATGTTCATAGGCGGCATCGGACGCGACAACATCCTTCGTCTGCTTGCGATCTTCGGCGCCGTGGGCCTTCTCTATGCCGGCTACAAGTACATCAAGCACTCCGATGTTGACCCGGCAGCAGCCGCCCGGACAGAGCAACTTAACCAAATAAACGGTGTCGATGCAAGCGCCGAGCCTAAGGATCGCACGATGATGCGCGTAAATCGTATCGCCAATCTTTTCCGCTCCGACAAGTACAAAGATAAAATCACCAAGGACAACCAACAGGAACAACTCAGCTTCATAGCCCAGGCTCGCGGCGGCCTCACCGGCGTGGGCATCGGCAATTCGCGCGAGACGGCTCGACTGCCGCTGGCGATGTCAGACTACATCTATGCCATCATCCTCGAAGAACTCGGGGCTGTCGTTGGCATCGGCATACTGCTACTCTATCTGTTCCTGCTAGGCCGTGCCGGCACATTGGCGTTGTCGTTCAAGAGCTCGATGCCTTGCCTCATGGTCATCAGCTGCGCATTGGTGATATGCTATCAGGCGCTGTTCCACATCTGCATCGTGGTGGGCGTGTTCCCCGTGTCGGGCCAGCCGCTTCCGTTCATATCCAAGGGCGGGTCGTCGATCATAGCCTTCTCCATAGCGATGGGCGTGATGCTGTCGACGTCGCGCTGGGCGGCCCGCAAGAACGACATCGAATCGTCGCAACGCGAGCTCAACACCCTGCCCGAAAACGTGTCTGCGCCCAACCCCGCGCAACTCGAACCGTAACCCGCTTTCAAGGTATAATCAGAAATACTCCTCTCCGAATATGACACAAAAATTAGAACGAATACTCATCAGCGGCGGCGGCACCGGCGGACACATCTTCCCGGCGCTGTCGATAGCCGCAGCTATAAAGCGTCGCAATCCCGACGCCAAGATACTCTTCGTGGGCGCCGAAGGGCGTATGGAAATGGAACGCGTCCCCGCCGCCGGATATGAAATCATCGGTCTGCCCGTGGCCGGATTCGACCGCAAGCGCCTGTGGCGCAACGTCGGTGTCATCATCAAGTTGATGCGCTCCATGTTCAAGGCCCGCCGCATCATCAAGACCTTCAAGCCGCAGCTGGCAATCGGAGTCGGCGGCTACGCCTCAGGGCCGACCCTGAAGGCCGCACAGCGAGCCGGCGTTCCCACCCTGCTTCAGGAGCAGAACTCTTATGCCGGAGTCACCAATAAACTCCTTGCAGCCCGCGCCGGTGCTATCTGCACCGCCTACGATGGTATGGACCGCTTCTTCCCCGCCGACCGCATAATCCTCACCGGCAACCCGGTGCGTGCGGCACTGCTCAATACCGACCTCGATGCCGCTCAAGCCAAGAAAGCCCTCGGATTCGACCCCGAACGGCCGTTGGTGCTCGTGGTGGGCGGTTCGCTCGGTGCGCTGACCATCAACCGCGCCATGGCCGACGGGCTCGACAGCCTGCTCGACGGCAACTTGCAGTTGCTGTGGCAGACCGGCCGCTCGGGCGAGGCAATCGGCACGGAAGCCGTCAAAGGACGCAAGGATGTGAAAGCCACGCCGTTCATCTCCGATATGGCCACGGCCTATCGCGCCGCCGACCTGGTAGTGGCACGCGCCGGCGCCGGCACCATCAGCGAACTTCAGTTACTCGGCAAGCCGGTGGTTCTGGTGCCCTCACCCAACGTGGCCGAAGACCACCAACGCAAGAACGCTCAGGCGCTCGTCGATCGCGACGCGGCTGTGATGATTCTCGACAGCGAGGCTCACGACCGCCTGCCGGGCACCATCCGCGACCTCATAGCCGACGACTCGCGTCGCCGTGCACTCAGCGAAAATATTCTCAAAATGGCTCTCCCCGACGCCGACGAGAAAATCGTCGACGCCGCCCTTAAAATAATCAATCGACAATGAAACGAGTTTACTTCATAGGCGCCGGCGGCATCGGTATGGCCGCTCTCGAGCGCTACTTTCTCTCAAAAGGCATGCACGTGGCCGGCTATGACCGCTTCCCCACCCCACTCACGGCCGAACTCATCCGCGAAGGTGTGGAAATATCATACCGCGACACCGTCGACGACATCCCGGCCGACTTCCGCACGCCCGATGCCGAGACGATGGTCATCTACACCCCGGCCGTCCCGGCCGACGCAGCCGTGATGCGCTTCTTCACCGACGGCGGCTTCAATCCCATAAAGCGTGCCGCCGCCCTCGGCCACATCACAGACAACTCAAAGGCAATATGCTTCTCGGGCACACACGGCAAGACCACCACATCGGCCATGGCGGCACACCTGCTCCACACCGCTCCGGTAGGCTGCAACGCCTTCCTCGGCGGCATATTGCTGCGCTACAACAGCAATCTGATGCTGTCGGCCACATCTCCCTACACCGTGGCCGAAGCCGACGAATACGACCGCTCGTTCCACCGCCTGCATCCCTATATCGCCGTGGTGACGGCCACCGACCCCGATCACCTCGACATCTACGGCACAGAGGAGGCCTATCTCGAATCGTTCTCGCACTTCACCTCGCTCATCCGCCCGGGCGGTTACCTTCTGATGCACACCGGTCTGAAATTCACTCCGCGCCCCGGTGAAGGCGTCACCACATACACTTACAGCCGCCACGAAGGCGACTTCCACGCCGACAACATCCGCCGAGGCGACGGCAAGATACTCTTTGACTTCGTATATCCCGGCGGACGCATCGCCGACATCGACCTCGGCGTGCCTGTAGACATCAATATCGACAATGCCATCGCCGCGCTCGGCGCTTGTTGGCTCACGGGCGAAATCGACGCCGACACCGCCCGTAAGGCTATGGCATCGTACCCCGGCGTAGAACGCCGCTTCCAGGTGCACCTGCGCCAGCCCGGCCCAAAGGGCAAGGTGGTAATTGACGACTACGCTCACCATCCCGACGAACTCGCCGAATCGATTCGCTCGGTGCGTGCGCTCTATCCCGGCCGTCACCTCACCGTGGCGTTCCAGCCTCATCTCTACACCCGCACCCGCGACTTCGCGCCCGAATTTGCCGCAGCACTGTCGCAGGCCGACGCAGTAGTCCTTGCCGACATCTACCCGGCTCGCGAACAGCCCATAGAGGGTGTCACGTCCAAGATTATCTTCGACCGCATCACCACGGCCGATAAAGTGATGATTTCTAAAGAAGATTTTGTCGATACACTGAAAAATCGTAACTTTGACATATTGTTGACTGCCGGAGCCGGCGACATGAGTTTCAGTGTTCCGAAACTCTGCGAAGCCGTCGACCCCGAGCATACCATACACTACGTTAATGATTAACCGACGTCCGATACTTGCCTTCGCACTCACGGCGGTGCTTGCGGTCTATCTCGTCTTCGCCCTATCGGCCACAAACGAGACGGCTCGCACACAGCCCTACAACGGCTGCATCATCACCGTGAACGATACGGCACATATCGGATTTATCTCGGAAGCCGACGTGGCTCACGAAGGCGGCGATATATTCACCTGGATCAAGACACGTCCGCGCGGAGCGGTGAACCTCGACAGCATAGAGCGTGCGCTGCGCGGCTGCGACAAGATTCAGGACGTCAACGTAATGGAGCTCAACAACGGAGCGTTGGCCATCGACGTGACACCGATGACGCCCGTAGCGCGTGTGTTCGACAGCGATATCTCGTACTATATCAATGCCGAAGGCAAGCGCATATCAGCCGACCCGCACTATCATATCGATGTGCCGGTGGTCGTGGGCTTCTTCACGGCCGAACGCCCGGCCAAGCGCTTGCTGCCGTTGCTCGACTACATAGCCGCACGTCCCGAACTCGACGCCCTGGTGTCGACCGTGAAGCAGGCTCGCAACGGCGACATCATCATAGTGCCGACCATCCGCGGCCATGTCATCAACTTCGGCGACACGGCCAATGTCGACGACAAGTTTGAGCGGCTCGGCATCTTCTACCGCAATGTGATGCCCGTGCGCGGCTGGGAGACGTACGATACAATAGCCGTGAAGTGGAGCGGCCGCGTGGTGGCCACCCGCCGCAACAAGGTGCTGGCATCGACATCGCTCCGCGCCGTGGATGAAGAATTCGACGATGCTCCCGATGAAGAAACAATGGGTATCGATCACCGCAACGACTCCACCCTCAACAACCAAACGAAACCTCAACCTACCTCCAATTAAACTTTTTCACTGACAACCGCACAACTATGGATTCAAAATATGTAGCAGTCATCGAAATCGGCAGTTCCAAGATAAAGGGAATGGTAGCCGCTGTTGACGCAACCGCCGACATATCGGTTCTCGCCGTAGAGGAGACCGACTCAGGCGATGCAGTCCGATATGGTCGCGTTCAAAATGCACGCGAAGTCAGTTCGCGTGTAGCCGATATAATACGCCGCTTGGAGAACAGCCGCACCCTCACCGGGGCGGAAATCTCCTCGATATTCGTGGCCGCCGGCGGCCGCTCGGTCAACTCGTCATTTGCCGAAGCATCGCTCAGCCTCGGCGGCGAGACGGAAGTGTCGCCCCAGACCATCGAACGCCTCCACAAGGACGCCCGCTACAACCTTGCCACCGACCGCGACGTGCTCTACATCGCCGACCGCCGCTTCTTTGTGGACAACAGTGAGGTGAAAAAGGTGGTAGGCTCCTACGGCAACTCGGTGCGCGGCGAATTTACGATCGTCACCGCATCGCCCGAGAACCGCCGCAACCTCGACCGCGTGAAAATCGAATCGCACGACAAAGACGTGCCCCGCACCTATATACCGCGTGCCGTGGCATTGGCCGATATGTACCTGAGCGACTCCGACCGCCAGCTCGGTGCTCTGCTTGTGGACTTCGGCGCCGAAACGACCACACTCACCATCTGCCGCAACAGCGCCATACAGATGATTGCAACGCTGCCCATGGGTTCGTCGAACATCACCCGCGACCTGAGCAAAGCGCTCGGCATCACCGAACAGGATGCGGAAAGAATAAAGACAACTACCGGCTACGCTTCGACCGAACGCCTGAAAATCGAAAGCAGCGATTCGCAGGAAGCGGAAATCGTGCACTGCATATCGGCCCGCACCGGTGAAATAGTGGCCAACATAATCAACTTCGCCGACAAGGCCGGCTACAAGATTGCCGACTTGCAGGCGGGCATCGTGGTCACCGGCGGCGGCTCGCGCCTCAACGGCTTCGTCGAGATGCTCGAATCACAGACCAAAGCCAAGGTGCGCCGCATAGCCATCGACTCGGCAATCAAGAGCAACGGCATCGACCTGTCGCAGAACGCCGACGTACTCGCTCTTGTGAAATATGCCGCTACAAACTACGATACCGACTGTGTGACGCTGCCCGAACCGACGACCGAAGAGGTGTCGCAGACGGGCACATACCGCAACGGTCGACGCATCCTTGCCGACGACGATCCGAACCTGCTCAAGGACGATGATTTCGATCAGCCGATCAACGTCAACAAAGATGATGACGAATATCTCGACGAGAACGACGAAGGCCGCGACGACCCCGCCACTCGCCGCAAAAACCTGCTCGGCAAAATCAAAGGCTGGTTCACGACACCGGTCGAAAATAATGACCTTGATGAAGAAGAATAACCCTTGCTTAAACACTCGATAGACTATGGCTCCCGAAGATTATCAATATCTCGACAAATATAATACGCCCGGCACATCGGAAGATGTGAACCGCATCATTGTAGTAGGCGTGGGCGGCGGCGGCAACAATGCCGTCGATCACATGTTCAAGCAAGGCGTGGAACACGTGTCGTTCTGCGTCGTCAACACCGACGACCAGGCTCTGAAGAGCTCGTCCGTTCCGCAGAAGCTCCTCATCGGCCCCACAATTACCAAGGGGCGCGGTGCGGGCAACAATCCTGACATAGCACACGCCGCAGCCGAGGAGAGCGCCACCGACATAGCCAACATATTCTCCGACGACTATGACATGGCGTTCATCACCGCCGGCATGGGCGGCGGCACAGGCACGGGCGCAGGCCCCGTAGTGGCTCGCATAGCCAAGGAACGCGGTCTGCTCACCATCGGCATCGTCACCATCCCCTTTATGTTCGAGGGCATGAAGAAGATTGCCAAGGCCATCAACGGCGCCGACGAGATGAGCAAGTACGTCGACGCGATAATGATCGTGAACAACGAACGCCTCATCGAAATATATCCCGACTTCGAGTTTGAATCGGCATTCGCCAAGGCCGACGACATACTGTCGACGGCGGCAAGTTCGATTGCCGAAATCATCACCCTGAAGGGTTACATCAACCTCGACTTCAACGATGTGAACACCACACTGCGCGAAGGCGGCACGGCAATCATCGCCGTGGGCTACGGCGAAGGCGAGAATCGTGTGACAAAGGCTATCAACGACGCGCTGCATTCGCCGCTGCTGAAGAATACCGACATTCTCACCTCGAAGCGCATTCTCTTCAACATCTACTTCTCGCGCAACGCCACTCAGAAGTTCAAAGCTTCGGAAGCCAAGGAACTCAACGACTTCATCCGCCGAGTGGAGGCCGAAGTGGATGTCATCTGGGGTATCACCTACGACGAAACGCTCGGCGACAAGGTGAAGTTCACCATCCTCGCATCGGGTTTCGATGTCACCGTCAACGACGACAAGACCATAAAGTCGCCCGTAGACAGTGCTCCGGCTACATCGGCCGACCATATCGACATAGGCAAAATCGGCAGTATCTACGGCGTGGAGAAGGTGGAGAACATCGAACGCGAACGCGAGACCCGCAACTACATCCTCTTCGCGCCCGACAACATCGACAACGATGCCGTAATCGAAGAATTTGCCACGACACCGACCTGCTCGCGCGACAAGCGCCTGAAGCCGGCAACGCCGGCCGCTGCGGCTCAACCCGCACAGTCGGCCGCACAGCAACCGGCACAGGACGCGCAGCCGGGTACATTCAGCATCACCTTCGACGATGCCGACTGACGCCGGCTTCGCACGATAAAATATTAACAGTGATAATCGACCAACCGCTATGAAGAAGAAACTCGTAATCTCGACCGGCGCGGGAATGAGCGCCGAAAGCGGCCTGAGCACGTTCCGCGACTCCGACGGCTTGTGGGAGAACTACAATGTGATGGACGTGGCCAGTGCCGACGGCTTCCGCCGCAACCCCAAGTTGATTCACGACTTCTACAACGCACGCCGCCGCGACGTGATGGCCGCCCGCCCCAATGCCGGCCACCTCGGCCTGGTGGAGTTGGAGAAGGACTTCGACGTGCAGATTATCACTCAGAACGTCGACGACCTGCACGAACGCGCCGGCAGCAGCAAAGTGCTGCACCTGCACGGCGAAGTGATGAAAGTGCGGGCACTCGACGACGAATCGAAAGTATATACTCTCACTCCCGACAACCTCGACACGACGCCCGAAACGGTCATTGACAGCCACCGCGTGCGGCCGCACATCGTCTTCTTTCAGGAGGCCGTGCCCAACTTCGACCCGGCGACCCGCCTCGCCGCCGAAGCCGACATCTTTGTCATTATCGGCACATCGCTTGTGGTGTACCCGGCGGCGGCTCTGCTCAACTACGTGCGCCGCGGAGTGCCGGTGTTCTACATCGACCCGCATCCGGCCGACGTGCCCGACGGCGTCACTGTAATTCGCGCAACGGCCACCGAAGGCGTGGCGCAGCTCGCACGCATTCTCGAGGACTATAAATAATAATGTATTGTTATGGAATCAACACGACAAGCCAAAATATCGCGCCTGCTGCAAAAGGAACTCAGCGAAATCTTCCGTCAGCAGACAGCCAAGACCCACGGGACGCTCGTCACGGTGAGCACCGTGCGCGTAAGCCCCGACCTCTCAATCGCCCGCGCCTATCTGTCGATTTTCCCCTCGGCACAGGCCGCCGACGTAATCGAGTCGATAAAGAAGTCGGCACAGACTATCCGCTACGAACTCGCTCAGCGCGTGCGCTTCACTCTGCGCAAGACGCCGGAACTGCAATTCTACCTCGACGACTCGCTCGACTATCTCGAAAACATCGATAACTTGCTCGGGCTTAATTAGTGGAGCGATGCTGCCACTGAAAATAGCGCTGCGCTACCTGCTGTCGAAGAAATCGCACGGGGCGGTAAACGTAATCTCGGCAATTTCGATAGCCGGGGTGGCCATTGTCACGGCTGCCACGCTCGTGGTGTTGTCGGTATTCAATGGTTTCAGCGACCTCGCGGCCACCAACTTCTCGCGCATCGATTCGGATCTGCGTATCAGCCCCACAGCGGGCAAGGTGATGCCGGCAGCGGATTCGCTTGCGACTGCTGTTGCGGCAATCGACGGTGTGGAAGCCGTGTGCCCGATGCTCACCGAGCGCGGTCTGCTCGAAGTGGGCAACAAGCACGTGGGAGTGGTGATGAACGGCGTGGGCGACAATTACGGCGCCGTAGTCGACCTCGACACACTGATGATCGACGGCATGTTTCTCACCCGACTGCCCTATGACCGGTACGGCGATTCAATCGAACCGATGCAAATGGCCATAGGCGTGTATGCGCACACCGACCTGCATCCCGGCGAATCGACGACGCTATATGCTCCGCGACGCCTCGGACGCATCAATCCGGCCAACCCGGCGACGGCTTTCCGCTCGCAGCCCCTCGCTCCGACAGGTATCTATCAGACCGACCAACTCGAATACGACAACGACAACATAGTGCTGCCCATAGAGGCGGTGCGGCGGTTGCTCGACTACTATGACGGCGAAGCGACGGCACTGGTAGTGCGCTGCACTCCGGTAACTGACATCAATGCCGTCCGCAGCGACATATCCGCCGCACTCGGGCCTAACTTCGCGGTTGATGACCGCGCCCGACAGCATGCCGACAGTTTCCGTATGATTGCCGTGGAGAAGTGGGTGACGTTTGTCATGCTCATTTTCATCCTTGTCATAGCCACGTTCAACATCATATCCACGCTGTCGCTTATGGTCATCGAGAAGCGCGACAATATGGCAACGCTGCGCTTCCTCGGCGCCTCGCGCTCGCTGGTGCGCCGCATATTTATGATCGACGGCGCTCTGATCACCATAATCGGCGGTGTCATCGGCTGCGTCATCGGCCTCGCGCTGGCCCTGGCTCAGCAGTGGGGCGGCTTTATTCAACTCGGCGGCGACCACTCCAAGATGACCATCACGGCCTACCCGGTACGTGTCGATGCTGCCGATGTGGCTGTCGTACTTGCACTCGTAGCTGCCGTGGCCGTTCTCACCGCTCTTATTACCCGAATATTCACTCGCAATACCTGACGATATGCAAACCGTAATGTTCACCGAAACCATCTTCGGACCCATTCACTCGCGCCGCCTGGGCACATCGCTCGGTGTAAATCTGTCGCCGCGCGACGGCAAAGTATGTACGTTCGACTGCCTGTATTGCGAGGCGGGATTCAATGCTCAGGGCAGCGGCAAGGCCGGACTGCCGACACGCGATGAGGTGTCGCGATTATTGCGACATCGTCTCATAGGGTTGCTTGACGAAGGTGTGTCGCTCGACGTGATCACTTTTTCGGGCAACGGCGAACCGACCGTCAATCCGCATTTCCCCGAAATCATCGATGACACCATCGCTCTGCGCGACGAGTTCTTTCCGCAGGCCAAAGTGAGTGTGCTGACCAATTCGACGATGCTGCATCGCCAGGCGGTGGTGGAAGCACTGCGCCGTGTGGACAATGCCATTCTCAAACTCGACAGCGCCATTGACGCCACCATCGATATTCTTGACCGCCCTGTACCGAAGGAGTTCTGTGCCGCCGAGGTCATCGAACGGCTTGCTGCATTCGGCCCGAAGGCAATAATTCAGACGATGATAACGCGCGGCAGCCACGAAGGACATGAATTTGACAACTCAACGGATGCGGAAATTGATGCTCTAATCGAAGCTTATCGCCGCATCGCCCCGCGCGAGATAATGCTCTACTCGCTCGACCGTCCCACGCCGGAACTGTCGCTCCAAAAGGTGGATCGCGACACCCTCAACCGCATCGCCGCCCGCATCACCGCCGCCACCGGTATCCCTGTGCAAGTGGCATAAGGCTATATCGCATCACAGTTTGCTGCGGCAGTAGGTCATTTCAGACAGAGTGCTGTGACCGGCATCGCGGATTTCGCGGAGGAAGATGCGAGCGCACATTTCTGCGTCGTCACCGGCCCGGTGATGTCGACCCATAGGGATTTCAAATTGCTCGCAAAGGGCGTCGAGTGTGTTGCAGCGGAAGTCGTAGTTGTGGCGTGCGGCTCGGAGTGTGCAGTAGTAATCCACATCGGGTGTATCGAGCCTATATAGTTCCAGCGACTTGCGGATGCATGTGATGTCGAATGAGGCATTGTGCGCCACCAAGACGGGCGTTTCGGCAAGATATTTCAGTATCTCCGCCCACACTTGGGGAAATTCGGGAGCATCGACGGTATCTTCGGGGCAAATGCCGTGTATCTGTATGTTGCGATAGAAATAGGCGTTTTCTTCGGGTCGCACCAGCCACGACTTTGTCTCTACGACCCGACCGTCGCGAACCACACAAATGCCGGCTTCGCAAACGGACGCATGCCGCCCGGTAGCCGTCTCAAAATCGATAGCGATGAAATTCAATCCGTTCATAACGTTACAACAAAATACACTAACAACTTCGGATTTGTGTCAATTTTGACATTTTTCGGAACTTATCGTATGCAAAGATAGCGATTTCAATCACCTTGACCATTTCAGCCACACTTCATAGTCTTGTATCCTCAAAAAATCCACGAAATTTACCTTATCCCTTATAAAACCCGTTAGGACTCATCTTTGCCCAACAAAGATACATTTCCTTATAATTGTCCTTGATAAATTCACGTATGACCCGAATGTCTCTGTCGGTAAGTATACCACGCGCCTTTACCACGGTATCGCCATTGCCTTTTACAAAAAACTTCGCAGAACCTACTTCAGACAGTTTCTTGTCACTGGCATGCACGTGCATAGCTTCAATGACGCAATGTGATGTATAGTAAAGGAAATATCCCAATATCTTGAATTCATAATATTTAGGCATACGACTCCTCCATATACTTTCGGTTCTTAACCCAATACCCTTCAACAATACTTAGTTCCACATCATCCATCGTTGTTTCCAACACATCACCTTGTGGAGACATAAGCAATGCGTGATGCGGTTCTTTAAGATCCAACACTCGCACATTGGAGTCTTCAGCCTTTGTAAACGCATAGCCGCAAACTATCATGTCGGCCACAGATCTCACCTTTAACAATTCGTCATTGTGCATAGTTTCCGATTTTTACTGTTTGGATATTCTTTAAGAATGGCTCCGGCTTGATATAGAGATTCCGGAGTATTGGCACCAAGTCAATATACTCTTCCGTTATACCCATACCTTCATAATCTGCCATAACTACAATATAGCCATCGTCCCACGATTTTACCTCTACATATTTTTTCAATATTCTTGGACTGCGGAAACGAATGTTGTAGTCGGCATATCTGAATGAAGTCATATCGCCTTGATTTGACAACACTGCTTGGTTCTTTGCTTCTTGTATATTCATAAGTTCATCTTCTTATTCAATACACTGATACATAACTCTTACAAAGGTAAAGCATTTATTCTAAAAACAAATAACTTATCAGGTATTTTCACAAAAAATATATTCTCAAAAAAGCGATATGAGAATCTCACACAGAAATTCTCATATCGCTTGTATTTCGGTTTGGGGCGGATTAATACTCGTCCTCGTTGAAGAGGAAGTCTTCGTCGTTGGAGGGATAATCGGGCCAGATGTCTTCTATAGAGTCGTAGGTGTCGCCTTCGTCTTCGATTTCCATAAGGTTCTCTGTAACTTCGGCCGGAGCACCCGAACGCTGAGCGTAGTCGATGAGTTCTTCCTTGGTAGCGGGCCAGGGGGCATCTTCAAGTTTTGAAGCAAGTTCAAGAGTCCAATACATAGTGGTGATATTTTAAAATTTTGGTCAAAAAGTATACTATACTGAAAAGCGCCGCAAAGGTAATGATTTTATCTGTATCAGCAATCTTTTTGCCAAAAAATTTCGGGTACGCGATTGTTAATGTTTATTTCGCGCGACAGAGCGAAGAGCAGGTCGCTCAATCTGTTGATATATCGAAGTATAAACGGGTCGACCGGGGCTTGTCGGCTGAGGGCTACGATGCGGCGCTCGGCACGGCGTGCGACGGTACGAGCCACGTTGGCCCTGGCTGCATCCGCGTGGCCGCCGGGGAGTACGAATTGTCGCAGCGGCGGAAGAGCGGAGTCGATGTCGTCGATAGCCGCTTCAATGGCTGCCATGGCGCTTTCGGCGGGCAACGTCGGTTGCCACTTGCACTCAGGCTCGGTGGCAAGGGCTGCGCCAATGTTGAATAGTTGATTCTGTATGGCGAGCAGCAACTCGCGACGTTCGGGGCGCAACGACTCGGCCGCTGCAAGGAGGCCGAGCCACGAGTTGAGTTCGTCGACGGTGCCGTAGGCTTCGAGGCGGTCGGAGTCTTTGCCGGCACGTGTGCCGCCGACGAGCGATGTGGTGCCGTCGTCGCCGGTGCGGGTATAGAGTCTGCTTTTCATCGCGATTGCTTGTTACTTGTTATATGATGAGCGGAAGCGGTCGAGTGCCGCAATGACATCGTCGGTGTTGTTGGCTATGTCAATGAAATCGAGATTGGAGGCCTTCATAAGTCCGCGGTCGATGAATACTTGCAACTGTGCCAACAGGTGGTCGTACAATCCGTCGGGATTGTAGATGATAATGCGCTTGTGGTGGTTGGCGGTGAAGCTGATGTAGGTAAAGCATGTGGCAAACTCGTCGAACGTGCCGGCACCGCCGGGCAGCACCACATACACGTCGGAGAGCAGTTGCATCACGCCCTTGCGGTCGTTGAGGTCGGAGGTCGGTACGCGCACGTCGTTGATAGGCGATGCCTGAGCGGCACGACGTCCCGGGACGATGCCGACGACCGTGCCGCCGGCGGCCTTGCATGCGCGTGAAGCGATGGCCATCAGGCCAGCGTCGACGCCACCGTATATCATTTGGTCGCCGTGCGAGCCGATCCATCGGCCCACAGCTTCGGCACCTTGTTGCCAATGCGACGGGAGGTTGTCGACTGCACTGCAAAATACTGCGATTTTCATTTTCTGCAAAATTATTATCGGTGCTGTACGTATTTACAGACACCTGCGTGGTTTAAGGTGTGGCAAAGGTAGTCACTTTCGTATTAACGACCAAGACAATCGGCATATTTTCCCTCGCCGATGCTTGGCAATAGCGGCGAGTTGTTGTAAATTTGCGGCCATGAACACTATGACTACTTTTACGACCTCCATACGCGACTATGTGACCGCTCTGCTCGGCAGCGACGGACACGAAGCATTGATTGCCGCAATTCTCTTTGCTGTCACAGCGATAGGTGCGGTATGCACTTACTACCTGGCCAAATGGGTGTTGAAGTTGCTCGAACGCGCCGTGCTGCGCAGCGCCACCACTTGGGACGACGACCTGCTGGCCGGGTCGATGCTCGGCGCCATTGCCCAACTTGCACCTGCTCTGGCTGTAAACGCCGTGCTGCCGGCATTCTTCTCGGCATCACCGACACTCAATATGTGGCTGTCGAAGATTACTTCGTTCTACATACTGTGGGCGGTGGTGCGCATTGTGTGCATATTCCTGTCGAACCTGTACGCCGCGCTTGCCAAGCGCCCGAATACCAAGGCCTACGCCATAAAGGGTATATTCCAAATGCTGCGACTGGTGTTTATCGGTATCGGCGTCATCGTGGGGCTGAGCATCCTTATCGACAAGCAGCCGACGACCATTCTCACGGCTATCGGCGCATCGGCGGCGGTGCTGATGTTGGTGTTCAAGGACACCATCCTCGGCCTTGTGGCAAGTATCCAGCTGTCGGCCAACAAGATGGTGCACCGCGGCGACTGGATAGTGGTGCGCAGCCGCAACATTGACGGCGAGGTCATCGACGTGTCGCTCACTACGGTGAAGGTGCGCAACTGGGACAACTCCATATCGACCATTCCGCCCTACTCGCTCATATCCGATTCGTTTCACAACTATCAGGCGATGCGCGATGCAGGAGGCCGCCGCATCGACCGCTCAATTCTCATTGATGTCAACACGGTGCGCTTTCTCTCTCCCGATGAAATTCGGGCGCTGCAAGCCGACGGCCTCGTGAATGCGGCCGACATCGTCGATGCTTCGCACGTGGTGAACCTGACCTTGCTGCGCCGCTATCTCGAATGCTTCCTGGCCGGCGACGAGCGTGTAAATCACGATATGATATATATGGTGCGACAGATGGCGCCGACCACCGAAGGCGTGCCGCTGCAACTGTATTTCTTCACCATGATTATCGAATGGAAGTCGTTCGAGGGTGTGCAAAGCGACATTATGGACTATGTCTATGCCATCGTCAACCGCTTCGGCCTGTCGATGTTCCAATCGCCCGCCGGCCGCGACATCAAGGCATTGAACAAATTATCACAACAATAGTATGAAACATTTTTTGAGCATCCTTTCGCTCTGCATTCTTTCTTTCGCCGCTTACGCAACAGATACGGTAAAAATCTCAGGGCAAGTCACTGACTATAACGGTGTGCCTGTCGACTCGTGCACAGTGCTGATATATAATCCCGATTTCACGGAGGCATATGAAACGGCAAGCGACCGACAAGGCTTCTACACGCTTGACAGCATTCCCAGAGGACGATATGCCGCCATAGCCGCTATGCGCATCAATGAATATCCCCGAGAGCTGCAAGTTGCACCCGAAGATATGAAGCTCGAATTTTGGGCATGGAATGTCATCGCCGACCGCGACATCACGTTGAATATCCGATATGACAAATTGGAATTGTACGGCACTATGGCGTTTTTGGAATACGGCGGCCGTCAGGAAATGCTCATCTATACACGCCCGATGAGCGTCACAAAGGTTCTTGCTTATCAAAACTTTGTGGACAAGGCCGACGCCGAAAAGAACTCGATCGTGACGGTAGAACCTCAATATATGTCATTCGAGGTATATGCCGACGGCAGACCGTTGGAAATATACTCCGTCCAGCCATTGACTATGCAGGACAAAGGCAACAGCGCAGGGAATGACATCTGCTACTTGCTGCAGGTGGAGCTGCCGCAAGATATTTACTCACATGATGCGCCGTACGAGATAAGAGTGGTCGGACACAATTCGCAATACAACGAATCGGGCGAAAGCGTCTACTACCTCGCACCGCCGAAATACGATTGGGGAAAGTAAAGCTTATAGATTTTCAAATTCTCACTTTGCGGGTGAGGGTGGCGGCGCGGACTATGTAGAGGCCTGGTTGAAGACCGGTGGAGGGTACGCGGCGGCCAGTGAGGGTGTAGACTTCGGGGTTGTCGCATCCTTCGACGATGATGTCGCATCCTTCGACGCGAATGGTGATGTCGGAGGTATCGGCCACGAGGTCTTCGATGCCGGCCGACAGGTTGTCGGGCGACGTCGGGAACACTTGCAGCGACGGGAACCAATAGTTTGAAATCATCTCGTAGTCGCGAATCTTCGTTCCGGCAGCTGTGTATCGACGGGTGATATACGTTGGGATGCTGAAGTTGTGATAGAGCGACATGTATATTTCGTCCGTATCGGGATGAACGCGCATCGAACAGCCATAGAGTTTCCAGTTCTCGCCGTCGGCATCGAGGTCAATTATCTGAGTAACGGTGCGTGAGTCAATGTCGAATTTGAAAATCTTTGAGCCGGTGAACCAACTGCCCGAACCACCGTTCCAGTACAGAGTATTGGTCTTGTACGATGAGCAAAATGCGTCTGGTGTCCAGGCATACCACGAATTGGCCGGGCCGAAATTGCCGTCGCCGACAGGCACTACTTCAGTCGCCAATGTGGTCGGGTCGATTCTTACGAGGTAAGGCAGCGTGGCGCCCGTGCCTTGTACATTCTGAGCCACCGAAGCCCATACCGAGCCGTCTTTGGCAACGACTACAGAGCCCACGCCGGCTTTATCGGCCACGATGTCCATTGATATAACGTCGGTAACCTTGTCCGTTGACGGGTCGATGACGAGGACGCCGTACTGCTGATGTGCCGCGAATATGCGGCCGCCGGCGCGTACCATCGAGCCTGTCTGGCCGTAGTAGAGAGAACTGCCCGGGTTAGTGACGGCTCCGCTGCTGCCATCGGCATTGGGATTGGCCGAGCCTTCGACCTGCCCCTTTACGGTGTATGTATCGAGGTCGAACACCCAGATACCGTTGCTTGTGGAGATATAGCCCTTGTGAGCGTCGACGCCCACAAATCCGCGGCCGTCACATTGTCGGCCCGACGGGTCTATGATAGTGCTTTGGTAGAGCATCTTCATCGTCTTGGCATCGACCACAGTGATTCTACCGCCGGTGACATTGGTACCGGGGTCCTTCTCCTGCTTGGCGATGAGGTAAAAGCGGCCGTCCCAAATGGCGCCGTACTGGTTGGTACAGCCGAGTTCCTTGCCGGGATTTTCGGCCTGAAACACGCGATAGTGCCAATAGTTGCCGTCGGGATCGTCGGGCAGCAGGTAGTTGACGGTGGAGTTCTGATGACCGTACCAGTCTTCATTGACAATGAACACACCTTTAGTGTAGTCAATATCCTCGGCTGCGGCCGATTGCACTGTGGCAGCGATTGTGAGTATAGTAAGTAACGACTTGAATTTCATAACTGAACGGATATAAAAAACGGATTGCCAAATTTACGAAAAATTCGGCAATCCGGATCAATTATGAAAAGAGTTTATTCGATAACCACCTTGATGCTGCGGTTGCCTGTAGCAGTGTGGATTATGTAAGCTCCCTGAGGAACGGTCAGAACAACGGTAGTGTTGTCGTCGAGGGCGGTGAATGCGCTCACTGCACGGCCGCTGAGGTCGTAGACGGTGAATTCGCTGCCTTCCATATTCTTGATGTTGACACGACGGTCGGTAACCGTGATCACACCTCCGGCAATCGAAGCGTCGTTGACGCCTGTCATGTTGCTGATGCCCACGGGAATATCGAGAGTAGCCGAGCGACCGTTCGATATAGCCTTTACGGTAATCGATGTGGGACCTTCAGCCTTGGGAGTGATATACAGATACTTGTAGTCGACGCGAGCATCGAGTACGTCGTTGGAGAGCTCGTAAGCGTCGCCTTCAGCACCGGGAACAACAAGCGCGAAGCCGATGTTGCCGTTAGCGTTGTCGCGGTCGTTGACAAGCGATGACAGGTCGAAGCGAACTTCGTCGCCGATGCGGTCGGTGCCGATTTCAACCGGGCTGATTTCGCTGAACTCGGGTGCGTACTTGTCGGGGAAGATAGGCAGTGCGGGGAACCAGTAGTAGTCCTTCAGTTGGATGGTCTTGCTGATTTCGCCGGTTGCGCAGTTGACGAAGTGCAACCAGTTGTAGCGATAGTTCGACGACGAACCGTGGGTGGCTGCGATGAGCAGTTCGTTGGTACGGTCATCGTAGCGTACGGTAGCATACGGAGCCTGATAGGTCTTTTCGTCGATGCCTGCGAGGTTGTTGGGGAATACGAATACGGGCTCGATATTGTCGAGGTCGTCGCCGATGTTCCACTTGTAGTAGCCGGTGTTGCCCGATACAATCGAGGCTTCAACACCTGCGCCGAACCACAGAGCGTTTTCATTCTTCGAAGCGAAGAAGTTGGTCGAGCGCCATGCGCCCCAACCGCAATTGATCACGATACCGTCGGGAAGGTCATATACATTGATGGGTTCGGCTTCCGTCTGGTCGAATTCGATGATGATGCCGTGGCCGTCGTAGGGATCGGTCGATGCAACCCACACTTCGCCGTTGGCGCTGACTGTGATACCCTGAGGATTGCCTACGCCCATGTATTCATCGTCCAGTACGCCGAAGGTCTTGACGAGCTCGTCGGTAGCGGCGTCGATTACATGGAGACCGGTATTCTGCTGGATGGCGAATACATACTTGGGAGTTGCCACCATATCACCGATCTGACCCTTGTAGGCGCTTTCACCGTTGTTGATGCCTTCGATTACCTTGCCGAGCTTCATTGTCGAGAGGTCGAGCACCTGAATGCCGGTGGTTGTGCCGAGGTAAACCTTGTTTTCACCTACGCCGACGCAAGCGCGGCCGTCGCCGTTGCCCTTGCCGTCGTTATCGGTGTCGGCACCGATGTAGTCGAACGAAGCAAGCTTCTTCAATGTCTTGGCGTCAGCCACTACTACGCGGCCGCCACCGGTGCGGGGATCGCCGCCGTCGTCGTTCTGCTTCGACATAACGATGAGCTTGTCGGCGAATACGATACCGTACTGCGAAGTTGCGCCGAACGATTCGTAGGGGTTCTGCGACTCGTATACGCGGTACTTCACGTCCTTATCCTTGGTGATGTAGTTGATAGAGCCGTTGGTGTGGCCGAACCATTCTTCGTTGAGCCAGAATATGCCGTCCTGATAGTTGTCGGTCAGCGGAGTGCGGTCGGGATCGCTCACCACGATGTGGTAGGTACTGCTTACGCCGCTGCCGTCCTGAGCGGTGAATGTCACGTCGGCTTCGCCAACCTTGTGAGTGACGAGTTCATAGAAGCTGCGCGAGGGGTTGAATGCGCGTACCGAGTGAGTCGTGGCGATTGCGGGGTCGGATACCGCGATGTCGTAGCTCTGGATGTCGGCATCTTCCGGAACAACGGTCGGAGCGAGAGCAAGAATATCGAGATAGGTGAGCTGGATAGTCTTGGAGCCGTCGCCAAGTACGAAGTCCTGAACCGGAGTGCGGAGAGCGGCGTGGATGGTCATTTCGGCCTTCACGTCGGGATTTTCCTTAACATAGGCTGTGATCACGGCGTCGCCTTCGACACGCTTCACGGTCACTACGCCGGTGCGCTTCACAACTGAAGCAACCTTGGTATCGGACGATGTGAATTCGAGATCGGCGGCGGTGTATGTCTCGTCGTTGAATACGAGTTCGGGAGTGAACTGCTCGTCGAAGTGAGCGTTGTATTCGGCCTGAGCAAATTCAAACGGAGCGCGAGCCACGCTTACTTCGGTTTCATTCGAGGTGAGTTCGGTGCTGCCCGAGGTGAATACAGCTTTCACCTGATAGTCGTCGACATCGGCGATGGCATCGACTGTTGCCGAGAATGTGCCGTCGGCGTTGACGGTCACTTCAACTTCGGTATATTCGTTGACAAGTGTTGCAACTTCCGTATCGGTGTTGTCGTCCTTGGCGGCCGCACGGTAGGCGAGCTTGATGGTCTTGCCGCCGAATACATACTTGTCGTTGGCCTTCATGAACTGTGCGGGAAGGTTCTCGATGTTGTAAGTACCGCCGATGTTACCGGTTACGGTAATCTTGTCGGCGCTCTTTTCGGCTTCAACGTCGGCGATGACAACCGATTGAAGTTCGGGAGCGGTAAGGGTCGACTTCTTCCAATAATTCTTGGCGGTGTAAGCGTTGACTGTTCCGGTGGGAACAACTATCGGTGCAAATGTGCTGCCGACGATACGCCATGCGTATGTGCCGCAAGTTCCGGGATTGGTAGAGCAAGCATAGACCTTAACGTCGGAGCAAGAACCTACGATGTCGCCGCCGGAGAGGCTTGTTGCCGATGCCGGAACGACCAGTTCGGTAAGCTTTGTGCTGCGGAATGCGGAGTTGCCGATGGTCTTGACAGTCTCGGGCAGATAGATAGATGTCAAGCCCGAGTTTTGGAATGCGTATGTGTCAATGGTCGTGACGCCTTCGGGGAGAACAACGTCGGTGATGGCCTTGCAATCGTAGAATGCGTAAGAGGTGATCTTGGTCAACTTCGAGGGAAGGTCGATTGCGGGAAGGGTTTCGCCTTCGGCGGCAACCTTGCCTTGGATAGCGATTTGAGCGAGGTTTGTACAACCGCGGAATGCCGAGCCGGCGATTTCCTTCACGTTATCGCTCATTGTCACCTTGGTGAGGTTCGCACAGCCGTAGAATGTGCTTGCCGGTACGGTTGTGAGAGCCGACGGCATTGTAAATTCTGTGATGGCGAGGTTCGATTTGAAGCATTCCGAGCCCATCGAAGTGATGCCTTCGGGCAACTTTACAACGAGTTTGCTGCAACCCGAGAATACCTGCGAGCCGAGTTTGGTGACGCCGGCCGGTACTTCAAAGGCAGTAAGCGACGAGCAGTTTTGGAGGAGCTGCGAGGGCAGTTCGGTGATGTTGGCAGGGAGGGTCAGTGCTGTGAGCGATTCACAGTTCTGGAACACACCGGTGCCGAGTTTGGTGATACCGTCGGGAAGCTTGACTTCGGTCATAGCCTTGCAGTACGACAGAAGCTGATTGGGCAGAGAAGTGATGCCGGCCGGAATTTCAATGCTCTTCAGAGATTCGCAGTGGAAGAACTGACGTTCGCCGACGAATGATTCGAGGCCTTCGGGCAACTTGATGGCAGTGAGTTTCTCACAGTAGCCGAACGCACTTGTGTTGATGGTTTTGACCGTCGAGGGAAGGGTGACACTTGCGAGGTTGCTGCAATCGTAGAATGCCACGCGACCGATTTCTGCGACAGGTGCTTGAATGTCGACGCTCAGCAGGTTCGATGCACCGCAGAAAATGGTATCGTTGAGTTCGGTGACATCAAACGCGCGATCCTGGTATGTGACTTTGGCGGGAATGACGATGTCGCCGGTGTATCCGGCCTTGTTGGCTGTCTTGATGTTGCCGAAAGAGGGGGTGCCGTCTACATTGCAGTAGGTGGCCTTTACAGTCGCTTTGTCTTCGGCAACCGATGTTACCTTGTATGTGACGCCGTTGGCGCGGAATACATCGCCTTCATTGACAGCAATGAGGAATTCAGCCTTGTTGGCAAATTTGCTCCAACCTGTTGCAAGGCCATATTCCGAAGCGAAGCCTGAAGGAACTTTCAATGTCGCATTGGCATATGCCGCATCGCTGAAGACGTTTTCGGTGATTGACAGAGGATAGGTGCTTTCGCATATTACCGATGAGATGTTGTCGCAGCCGGCAAATGCCAGTTCTCCGAGGCTCTTGAGGGTGGCGGGGATTGTCACTTCGGTCAGTGAAGTACAACCTGAGAATGCTGATGCTTCAATCGTGGTGAGCGTTGCCGGAATGGTGATGCTCTTCAGAGACGCGCAATTCTCGAATGCGCCGGCGCCGATTGATTCGACATTTTCGCCAAGTGCGATTTCTGTGATAGCGGTTCCCTTGCAGTAGTTGGCCGGCACGGTAGTCATCGACGAGGGGAGGATGAATGTGGCAAACTTGGAGCAGCCGGCAAATGCTGATGCACCGATCGACTTGATGGCATTGATGTCGGCCACATTGAGTGTGGTCAGTGCAGAGTTCTCGAATGCCGAATCACCGATCTTGGTGACGGTGGCCGGAAGAGAAAGCTTTTCAACGGAAGCACCCTTGAGGGCAGCCTTGTCCACTTCGACCACGGTGTATGTAGTGTCCTTGTTGACAAATGTCGAGGGCACGTTCAATTCTTCGCTTGTGTAGACCCCTTCGGCGGGAGCTGCGAGCACAACGGTGCGCTTGCTGTAGTTCTTGAGAGTGTAGTGGAGGCCGTCGATGGTGAAGTCTGTCTGTGCACCTACGGGAACATTGGCCGGAGCGGCAACGAACGGCTTCCAATCACCGGGCATAAAGCCTACGGCGAAATTCCAACCGTCCCAGCTGCCGTCCTCAAGCAGGCGACCTGATGCACCCCAGCTTGAATAACTGAATGCTGCACTGAATGTATCCTTTACCCAATACGACCAATAGCCTTTTGTGTACCAGCCCGAACGCCACATATCGTCGGCGTCGCGTGCTTCCCAGTTGTCATAGTCGTAGTCGGAGCTGCCGCCCTGACCGGGAACGTAGCCGCGCGGGTGTTCGAAGAAGCCGTCCTCGCTGGTGTACACCTTGTTGTCATTGCCTGTGTCGATTAGGGCGATATCGCCGTCATCGTCGGTGTCCCAACCGAGACCGTTGATGGTGTAACCGCCGTTGGGGTCGGTAGGTGATGACATGTTGGTGTACTGCATCAGCGCATAGAAGCGAGGATTGTTCTTGGCGATTGCCTTGACCATATCGGCGCCGGTTGCATCACCGTCCCAGTGATAACCGAATACGATTGCAGCGGGTTCGTCGTCGTAGTTCCATTGGACAACGAGAGCGGCGCTTTTTTCACCTTCACCGGTCCAGTTCTTGATCATGTCCATAGTGAAACTGCCGTCGGCCACCATATCGTCGGGAGTGACCCACTCCCAATCGCCGGCGGCGCGTTCTTTCCCGTCATTTTGGAACGGGTTGTATTCCACGCCCTGTACCTGATGCGGAATTTGCAATTTGTTGCCTCGGGGTGACATAGCCGTTATCGCGAAAATCGACAATAGCAGACCGAGGCTGAGCAAATACTTTTTCATGAACGTTTGTTTAAAAAAGTTGGTTAATAATTAGATAGTTTGTATGTAAATAAAAGATTTGTTATCGGCTTTGATGATGTAGGTGCCTGCGTTGAGCGCGGAGCGCACATCGTCCAAGGCTGTGCCGGCCTTGAAGCGGCGCAGCAGCACACCTTGCAGGTTGTAGACTTCCACTTCGGTCGATGCGGGACGGTCGACTGTCGGTGAGCCAACACCGCTTTCGTTGAAGTGGGTGTAGTTGAGTTCGTGCCACACGGGCGATGCGCCTGTCATACCGTCGGTGTACGACGAGCCTTCGAGCGACATATAATTCCAACCGTCGACGCAGCCGTCGATGAGCTTGCGCGAGGTCATACCTACACCCGAATACGACAGCGATTCGGAGTCGGCACCGCCTACCCAGTACGACCAATAGCCCTTGTACCAACCGGCGTTCCAACGCTGCGTGTTCTCGTCGGTACGGCCGTAGGGCTGCCACCAATCGTAGTCGTAGCAAGCGTAGCCGTATTCGCGGGCATTGATGGGGTGATCGAGAATATGTGTCTTCTTCGATTCGGCGATGGCGTCGTCACAGAGGTCCTGAGTGTCCCAACCCGGTATGCTTGTCTGGCCGAGTGTGGTGTTGGCCGAGAACCAGTTGAAGCTGATATTGGGGTCTTCGCGGGCGCTGTTAAAGTCGAATTCGATGAAGTCTGAAATTGCATGATCCTTCGAGTAGCCGATGCCGCATACGGTGTTGCCCATCCAGCCGGTGTACTGTGTGAACAGTGTGATGTCATCGGATGCCGCGGCAATGGCGCGGAACATGTCTTCGCCGCTCGGTTCGGCATCGTTCTCCCAACGATAACCCCATACGTAAGCTTCCTGCGGGCCGTTGTCGAGAAATTGCACCACGAGAGCCGCTTTGTTGGGACCGCTTCCGGTCCAGTGCTCGATTTTATCCCAATCGATTACGAAGGCCTGAGCCGAGAGTAATGACAGACCCAGTACGGCTGATGCTACAATGTACTTCGTTTTCATATTCTACTTGTTTTTCTTTGTAACGGGCGACGGAATGTTCGTCCCCGGAATGTCTATGTGAAGATCCTGTGCGCGACATATTTCGGTGGATGTCTCGCCGAGCCATCCGCAATATTGGTTTACTCCGGTGTAGACTCGGACGAAATCCACAGCCGGGAGATTTACCTTATTGCCATTGCGGTCGACGGCACACGATATGTCGAAACTGTTGAGGTCGGCATAGTCGTTGGGATGGTTGTCAACGTAGCCCCAGTCGAAGGCGTAGAGCACGTAGTATGCGCCGGTTCCGCTTTCGTCCACGGCATTCTGCGGCAGGCGTGTGCCCGAGAATGTCAGCACGTCGTCCTTCACCCACTTGGGATAATAGTCCTGTGAGTGGAACGTATTTTTGGATACATAACCGTGCACTCCCTCCGTGTCATCCCAAGCGATGTAGTAGATGTCATTAATAGTACCCGTGCGGTCGCTTTCTATCGTGCGGTTAGGGTCGGGACGATGGTATGTGATGCCGTAGTTGTGGAGTGTGCCTGCGGCATTGTAGGCGCTGCCGGCAAGTTCGTACCACTCGTCGTCGGGCAGGCCGTTGCAGTTGGTGTCGTAGCTGACCATGACGATGCCCGGCTCGGCCGAACCGCCCTTAGCCTCGGGGTTTGTGAGCGAGTAGAACGCGTTGCCCCAGATGCGGAAGTCCTTCTCACCCGGAACGTTGACCACCGAGTGATCGAAGCCGAATGTGATGTAGCCGCCGTAGCTGCCGAGCGACACGAGTACGTCGTTTGTGCCCGAGATTGATTCTTCGGCCTTTTTGAGAATGTCTTCGTAGGTGTCGCCGTCTTCATATTTGGGCATTTCGTTGACGAACTGTCCGGGGGCCGGGCAATATTCATAAACCTTTGTGATGTACGGGCTGTACTCCACATCCTCGTGCATCACGGTCACTGTGAAGTCGAAGTGATAGGGTGTGGTGTCGTCGATGATGTCGAACGACAGATTGTAGACGCCCTCCTCCGAGGCGATGAATATATATGAACGTTCGTCGGAGACTTCTTCGCCGTTGACTTTCCAACTGTATTTGGCGCCGGTGAGAGCCGATTCGAGCGGCAACTTGGCCATGCGTGGGATGAAGTATGTGTCGTCAATGCCGAGGTTTACCGTCGGTACATCGCGGTCGCAACTGACGAGCAATGCCGAGCAGGCTATGATAGAGAGTATTGTGCCGTATTTCATTGCTTCAGGAATGTGATGTGTGCCGGAATATCGCCGGTGCGAACGCTCCATTTCTTATGCCCCCGACGGTCGAAGCAGTAGAGCGTGCCGCTGCTAACGTAGTTCTTGGCATCGGTAATGAAGATGTCGCCCGTTTCGGGATGGATGGCGATGCCATAGGGTATTTCTATCTCTTTTTCAACACCGTCGGCGATGAAGTTGGTCGATACGACTTCCTTGGTGCGGACATTGATGATGCCGTACGATATGGTGTTAGATGCCGTGTAGTTGTTCCACTCTGTGGCGTAGTAGTAGAGTGAATCGCCGTGAATCGCCATATCGGAGCAGGCTATGGGCAGCGTGTCGGTGACTTCCATCTGATTGTAGCCGCGCTTTTTCTCCATGACGTAGAGGCGCGAGGGGCGTGTTTGGTAGTCGCCGCGCGATGTCACCCAAAGTTTCTTGTAGCCGTCCTGCTTGATGCGGTGGAGATTGATGCCGACAGGAATCTGTTGCACCTGCTTGAAGTCAATCATCTGGATGACCGACACGGTGTTATCGTAGTTGGGTGCGCGGTAGCCGCCCGAGTTGGCCACATACATATAGTCGTCGACGATTTCCATCTCCTCGGGCTGATAGCCTACGTTGACACGGCGGGTGACGGCGAGAGATGTGGTGTCGACCTCATAGACCGCGCCCTTTGGAGCATCGGGATCGATGAGCACCGGACCTACGTATGAACTTACATAAGCTTTGCCGCGATAGAAGCGCACATAGCGGCAGTTGGGAATGTCTACCTGACCGATGCGTACACCGGTGTGAGCGTCCATCACTTCCACCTTGTGCGAGCAGTTTACGACCACATAGAGCTTCGAGCCGTAGATGCCGATGTCGTTGCCCACGTCACCGAGTTCCTTTATCACGTTGGGATTCCGTTCCGAATAGAAGTTGCGCGAGTACAGACCGGTGCGGTAGTCGTAGTAGTCGATGGTGCACTTGTTGGAGCCCATATTGCCCTCGTTGATGAGGTAGAAGCCGCGGATGTCGCTGTCGTAATTCTCGTCGCCGATGATTTCGTACTCGGTGGGCACCACGAGTTCATCCTCGCGACATGCCGATGTAGCGAGCAGCAGCGCCGCACAGGCGCCGGTGGTGATGTGTCGTATCGAAATCATATTTCTACGGTGAGTGTGATGCGGAAGTTGCGCTTGGGCATCGGGTAGTTGAGAATCACGTCATAATCCTGGCTGAGCAGGTTGTTCACTTCGAGCAGGGCGCGGAAGTTGGTGCGGCCGAAGCGGAAGTCGCGGCTCACCGACACGTCGCTGGTGTACCAAGGCTGGGTGTAGTTATAGCGGATGTTCTCCTGCTGGTTGTAGCGTGCGCCGACGTAGATATAACTGTAATTGAGATTCCACTTGCGCCACGTTACATTCACTACCGCCGAACCGGAGTGGTGGGGGATGTATGGTATCTGGTCGCGGTAGTAGTTGTCGGCCGGATTTGTCACATCGATAGCCCGCTGGTAGGTGTATTGTGTGCGCAGCGTCACATAGAGTTCGCGGGCGGGGTTGACAGTCATCAGCGCCGACACGTCGACGCCTCGGATGTCGACCTTGCCGAGGTTGAGCATCGTCCAGCGGAACTGCTGACCCTTGGGATAGGCCACAATCTTGTTCGTCACATAGTTGTAGTAGGCATCGGCGGTGAGGCGCAGTGCCGAAACGAATCCGCCCGAGAGGCGTTCGTAGGCCAGACCGACGTTGTACTGTGTGACGCGCTCGGGGTCGAGTTGCGAGTTGCCCATATCGGCATAGTAGAGGTCGTTGAATGTCGGCATGCGGAACGAGCGCTTATAGAACGCACGAACAGACAGAGAGCGGTCGCGTAGCAGGCTGTACGAGGCGAAGACGGCCGGGGTGAATGCGTGCTGATCGTCGGGCGCTTGTTGCCCTTCGAGATTGTCGTGGACAAATGTGCCGAGGATGCTGCCCTGCATCATGAAGCGGCCGAGGTCGAGAGCCGTGGCCGCCGACAGCATATTGGTGAAGCGGTCGGGCTTGGCGAAGCCGTAGACGTCGGCCTTGAGGTCGTTCCACAGAAAGTCGTAGCTCGCCGACACGTGCCACCACGGGAATATCGAGTAGGAGTTGGCCGTGGAGATGTAGATCTCCTTCTGCTTGTAGAGATTGTCGATTTTTATCTGCTTGTCGTCGTTGTTGACGTAGTGGGTGCGGTAGAAGGCGTACTTGACGTTGTTGAGGGTAGTGAAGCGGCCGAAAGTCTGCGAGTAAGTTCCTTGGGCAAACGAGTTGGTATCCCATATGCGTTCGCCGCGACGCCACACGTTGTTGACAATTGCGCCCGGTACGCCGCGCTCGGAGTTATAGTTGTACACCTTAAAATTCCAGCGGCCGTTGTCGAGCGTGCCGTTGACGTTGGCTTCAAGTCGCGTGGCATTGATGTCGCCGTTCTGACGCACGGCGGTGGTGTCGTAGGCCAATTCGCCGGCGGGGTTGACGCGGCGATAGCGGAACTTATACTTGCCGCTCGAATTGAGCCATTCGGCACTGAGCGAGGCGTTGACACGCTCCGAGAGTTTCAGTTCCACAAGCCCCGACGGGTTGATGAGGTCGAACGAGCCTGTGCGCACCGTGGCGCGAGCGTGAAAAGTCTCGCCCTCCTCAAATCGCGGCGTGCGCGTACGGATATATATCGTGCCGGCCGAACCGAAGTCCTTGGCCGGTTGCAGTATGCGGCTTTTTTGGCCGTTGTAGAGCGATATGGCTTCGATGTTGTCGAGCGAGAACTGGCCGAGGTCGATTTGGCCGTTTTGGGCGTTGCCGAGTTCCACGCCGTCGTAGACCACGCCTGTGTGGTTGGTACCCATCGAGCGGATGTTGACGGTCTTGATGCCGCCAACGCCGCCGTAGTCCTTTACCTGCACACCGGAGAAATAGCGCAGCGCATCGGCGATGCTGTTGCTGTTGAGACGTTGCAGTTCTTTGCCGCTGAGACGTTGGGCCGGGATGGTCTCAACTTCGGGAGAACGAGCCGTGACCGATACCTCATGCAGTTCGTGCACAGTGTCGGTCGGTTCTGCTGCGCCACATTGAAAGCACGCTGTGAGGCAGATAAGCGTTGTTGCCAAGTAGTTTTTCTTCATTCAAAAACTATTAGTTAAACATAAAAATACCCGTCAACGCATCAGAAGTGGCGCCAACGGGAAAGCATTGATTTGATAGTGCGTAAACAAGTGATTTTGCGACATT
The DNA here is from genome assembly GCA_937995285.1 of uncultured Bacteroidales bacterium. Classification (GTDB taxonomy): domain Bacteria; phylum Bacteroidota; class Bacteroidia; order Bacteroidales; family Muribaculaceae; genus CAG-873. The sequence continues at coordinate 37,318 of CALKKU010000147.1, forward strand.
TGAGACGCAAAATAGGTTCAACGCCGGCCCATAATCCCGCAGGCTATCTGTTGTGTCGAAAATGGCAGGTCTTCTGACTCATTCCCGGCTGTCGCGTCTTCTCGGCCCGAAGGCCAATGACGTCGTGCGACAGTCGTTAGCGGAAATTACAGCAGCGGGTACTGTCGAGGAATCACACCTCGTTCCCTTTTAATGCCTGTTTTGCGGCTCCTTTCCCTTCGGAAAGAACAGGCAACCATTTCGCCTGCAAAGTTATAAATAAACTTTCTAAAAGCAAAATATTATTTCGCAACGAAAATTTTATGAAATATCATGTTTTTAAACATAAACGTTTGGCAATATAAAAAGTCTATGCTAACTTTGAATGACCTTACGCCGTGAGACTTATTTATAAAGTCGGAACGAGGGAGGTCATTACATAATGAAAGCGTTTACTGCGCTTGATTCTTGGCTGCTAAGAACTTCGCAAACTCTTTGACAAAGTCGAGAATGAGGCAACGGTAGATGTCTTCGGGTATGATTTCATGCTCCACAAGAGGATTATGCCATATTGGTGTGTCCCCTTTGGTGTATATTATATCATACGGCGTAGGCTCTGCGTTGCTCGTTCCACTTTGTCGGGCAATGCGAAGGCCTTTAGCAGCGGGATGAGTAACAGTACGGATCCTGCGCTTTTTTGTTTCATTTGGCCTTATTGGGATTCGAAGGTCTATTTACTCTTGATGATATCAAGAATATCAGAAAATAATCAGCCAATAAGCCTTATGTCAAAAACAATTGGAATAGACCTTGGCACAACAAATTCTGTAGTCGCATTCAAGGATGCGTCCGTGAGAGTAGTTGCCACAGGTCCTAACAACGAAGACCTCTGCCGTTCATGTGTCGCTATGGACAAGAGCGGAAGTTTTGTGGTGGGTAACGCTCCCTATAAAAACTGGAAACGCTACGCACCGAACATTGTTGTATCTGCTAAACGTCTTATGGGTGCGTCTATTACAGACCCTCAGGTGCAGAAAATGAAGAATGATAAGGATATGTATCCTTATGGCATTTCAAAGAAGTCAGGAGGAACAGAAGACTCTGTAGCCATAATTATGAATGGTCAGGAGTTTTCTCCCGAACAGATAAGTGCTCAGGTTCTTCGTCAGCTTAAAGAAGACGCATCCGTAAAACTCGGTGATGAGGTTACGCACGCTGTTATCACAGTTCCCGCCTACTTCAACGAAAAACAAAAGGCAGCAACACGTAAAGCCGCAGAGCTGGCAGGACTTAAAGTTCAACGTCTTCTGGCTGAACCTACAGCAGCTGCGATCTCATACGGAGCAGACAAAATGTCAGCAGATGAGGATAAAATCTTCCTCGTGTATGACTTCGGTGGCGGAACATTCGACCTTTCAGTTCTGGTTGCTTCCGGCGGCAGCTTCATTGAATCGGGAACGGGTGGTGACAGATGGCTCGGTGGTGATGATATTGACCGTCTTGTTTCCGAGTATGTCCTTACTGAGGCTGGTAAAGCCAACAACGTCGATATACACGAACTTATAGAGTCACTCGATGCAAAGAAGAAATTCGCATTCCAAGGCGAATTTAAGTCTGAGGTGGAAAGTGCTAAGAAAGCTCTGAGCCAGACTGACTCCGCAACAATTTCTGTTTTCGATTATCTGGAAACAGAAGATGGAGATCCCATTGACATAGAGGTGACATTAACCCGCGATACCTTTGAGTCAATGATTCGTCCTTTAGTGCAGCGCACCATTGACCTCATCGATGAACTTCTTGAAAAAACCGCTTACCCCATTGACAGTATCGACGACATTTTGTTGGTAGGTGGTTCGTCTTGCATACCCCTCGTTCGCAATATGCTTAGCGAGAAGTACGGCAAGGAAAAAATCCTTTCTTCGGAAAAGCCCATGCTTGCTATCGCTGAAGGTGCCGCTATTCTCTCTCACTCAATGGGAACTGAATTTGAATGCCCTCACTGTGGTAAGTCTATCCCTGTCGGAAGTGACGAGTGCCCATATTGCCACAAATCTATGGAAAGCTCTGCCACTCAAACTTCAGAAGATCCGGCTAAGACAGGTGTTGTATTTACAACAAAGCATAAATACTTCATCGAAACACGAGATGATGCTGACAATGTTCAGTATTCCATGATAATCGACGAGAATCAGGTTCTCCCCAACGAAGTAAATGGAAAGTTCTATACTCTCGTTGATAATCAGAAAATCATCGCAGTAAATCTTTACAGCGATGCTGAGAATGGCGGTAAAGAAAAGATTGGTACGGGTTTCTTTACTATCGCTGAAAATCTGCCAGTTCACAGCGAACTTCAGTTCACCTTCCGTCTGACAGAGGACGAGACCATGAGTGTTAAAGTCCGTGTGGCATCTACCGGGAAAATACACAACATTAACTACAGTCAAGGCTCTCTGGATTCACATTGCTTTGAGGCAATTCAGAGTTCCTTTGACCGAGTTATGGGGGATCCGAACATCAGTGACTCTCAGAAGAACGGCTTTATTGGCAAACTTCAGAAGGTCATTGAAGGTATTCAAGTCGGTTCACCTTCCTCTGAAAGCAAGGAATGGCAAAATATTGAAAATTCCGTACAAAGCGCGACAACAGCAGCCACTACAAAGGAGGATGGTTCTGATGTGAATGTTATCATTGCCAAAATTCTTCTTGACCACTTTGGTAAGTTTATTGGTAGCGAACACAAGGACGCTATGCGTCGCGAACTGACCAAGTATGAGGATGCTACCACTCCGATGCAGAAGAATGAGTGCGCAAGCAACCTTGAAGTGCTCAATGATAAATACGGACTGTTTGTTTCCGGATTCCTCCTCAATATCTCGGGACATGACGATTCTAACCCTGTAAGAGCTAATAAGGCTCTTGTCGCCTACAATCAATTCATAGCAGCGCTGAATGAAGGTAATGTTTCTCGTGCTCGCGATATTCTCGATGCAAATCAAGATCTGATTGGACACGACACCGTAATTTCCGTAAGCAGTACTACTGGAATCGGACAGAACTAACGAACTATGTCAGACGAAATCAAATGCCCCGTATGTGGCAAGGTCGGAATTCCTGATTATCATACTGAGGATACAGTATGTCCTCAGTGTGGTAGTGACCTGAGTATTTTCAGGGTCATCGACCAGATTCCGGATGGGGATGTCAAGAAGAGTAACGTTTGGATGCCCATTGCCGCAGTAGCCATTTTGACTACTGCGGTGCTTGGGGGCGTCTTATTGTTCCAAAATCCCAAAGTTTCCACGGTAGAAGATCAATCAAATCTGATTGCCTGCCTTCAGGATTCGATTAAAATGCTCAAAGCCCAACTCGAAACTACAACGGGCTCAATGTCCGATACCCCATCGCAATCGGAAGGATTTAAGTATGTAGTTAGAAAGGGTGATTCTTTCTGGTCTATAAGTAAACGTTTTTATCATACCGGAACTCGGTATGAGGAAGTCGCCGCTGCAAATGGGCTGGATAGCAATAGTAAGCTTAATGTTGGTGATACCATCATCATAAAACAGTAATATGGGACTTATAAGCTGGATAAAAAACAAATATTATAATCATAAATTAAGTCAGGCCGATAAATACGCAGCCAACAGGGATTTTGCACAGGCTCAGCTTATTTATGAGTCACTATTAGGCAAGCAACCTCTTGCAGATGCTCATCTTGCGAAGATGCTTGTTGACAATGCGTCAAGTGTATCGGAGAAACTTGATGTATTGAGATGGCTCTTGGAGTTACGTCAGACTGTGAGTGAGGAATCCAATGTGGATTTTAGCTCTACGTTGAATAAGCATGTGTCGAGTATTGAATCGTTAGCATCAAACTGTTTCTCTGCTAATAATTACAAAGATGCCGTCGATTTAATAGTATCTATTCGGGATTTTCGTAAAGACAAACAGTATTCTGACAAAGTCAATAGGTACAGAGCGTATTATAACTTTAAGATTGCGAATGCTGAGTCTATACAGACCGCCGGACTGTTCAAAGACTCTGTCCAGTATCTTAATTCGCTATCTTACGCTCCAGTTTCAGAAATCAAGGAACTTATCAAGATTCTTGAAAAGCAAAATAGATTTGCAAGAGGTATCAAGTTCCTTATCCAGCTTCAGTCCGTTGGTAATTGGGTTAAAGATATAATATTTGACTATATAGTCAATGTAATATCTAACAATGACAGCGAGCTGAAGAATGTAAAGCATTTCAGCGACATTTGTCTTGAAAAGAAAATTTGTCAAGAGGCTGCTGCTGATTTGTATCTGCGCTCACTAAAGAAAGCCCAGACCAAAGATTATGTATCAGCCGTTCTATATGACAGATTTGCATCCGAATATCTGTCAGAGAATAATCAGTTTAACTTTGATCGCTGTTCACACGTCCTTGAAGAACTGAGCGGTCGTGCAGACGCTTCTGAAATTAAGAAACTAACGACACTTGCCCAATCACTGAAATTAAGTTCTGCTCAGTTATCTACTCTGGAGAAACGCATTAACGAAATAGTGGTTGCTGCAAAGCCGGATAAGGCAATTGCCATCTGCCGCTTGTATATTGGTACATCGTCTTTTGATAAGGTGTATCTTGAAAAAGCGTTATCTCTTGCAAAGGTTGGCGGAAAAATTGATGTCCCTGAACTTCGTAGGGTTATCAAAAATCAGACAGATGAAATATCTTTGCCAAATACGTTGGCTCCATTTGTCGCATATTTACCTGTACTTGAACAGGAGTTCGTTGATTCTGCCATTGTTGCTATCAAACAAAAGGATTCCACGGAATTACTTGACAAGTATTGGAAAGTCCAGAATGATTCGCGATTCATTGAATCGCTTATAACCAAATCTTTTGACGGTTGGAAAAAGTTTGCCAATCACATTGCCGCCAACCACAATCTTTATCTTGATAAAAAGGAGTTCATTGAGGCGTTCTGTGACTCAATAAGAGATACCGATGAGTTGGAGCTCATATTGGATCTTTCTGAGAAGATTCTTAAAGCTGGTAAAGATGTTAAGGATTTCTATATTACTATAATCCTCAAATACTCCAAATCGGGTTCAACTGTAGAAAAGTCCCTTAATTTAGTAAATCGAGGTTTATCACACGTTAAAGAGGATAAACTTGAACGGCTCTTGCTCGAAAAGAAGCGTTTGATTTCGCTCATTATCAAAGCAGGGAAGTTCGACCAAGCTGAATCTGAAATTAAATCCATTCTCGGTACTGATGATGAAGCACCTACTCTTCTTGCTGAACTATATTACAAGAGAGCAGAATTCTCAAAAAATACTGATGAGAAATCAAGCTGGTTATATAAGGTCCTTGATGTAAACGAAGGTTATTCTCTACTCGATCGTTTCAACCGATGCTTGCAGGATGTTATGACAAGTCTGTGCGACATTGCAAAAACGCTCTGCAAATCTGGCGATAATCGAAAAGCATTTGGTATATCAGACCGCATATCAAGCTATTGGTCTCATTGGATTCCTCTCTATGTGAGCTTGCGAGAAGATATAAAAGAACCAGATGCTCCTCTCAACGATAAGGTTAAGTATGATGCTGAGACCTTGAAAAAAATTGTCTCGTCTTGTCCTTTATGTAAAGAGTATGACTCTGACATTTTTAAGTTTCTGTGGAATGGTTATTTTTCCTTAATCATCAAAAAATCGCAATCTCAACCTCTCGACAAAGCGATTAAATCCCTAACAACATTAAAGAAGTCGATTCTGACCTATGCACCGGCCTCTTTTGTCAGCGAAAAGGAAGAAGAACTTACTAAGCTTATAGTTAAGCTGAAATGGGAACTGGCGAATGAGTATGAACATGATCTGTCTCTTGATGAAGCAATCAAATTATATGACGATGTCGCCGCTGACAAAATCCAATCATACATAAATCGAGCCGAGTTGCGATCTCTTATATGTCATGTAAAAGCGAATAAAGTTGATGCAGTAACGGAGGAAAGGATCTATGAGGTTCTTCAACTTCACTCATATCAGGCATTGAGAGAAGACCTGGTATATAGATTTGCCTGCTATCTGCTTGAGCATACTCGCCCGGCAGATACAGAGAAGCTGTTACGCAAATTTTTGCCTGACGAAAAGACTCTTCTTGATATATGCGAAAATATCTATGTCAAGGAGGCGGAAGAAAGACTCGCTGAGTTCAATCAATTGGTTAAAAAAATCAACGACAGCAAAATGACCGTTGCTGAGGCAGTTGCTTTCAAGACATCACTAAGAGACTTTAAGAAGCAAATCGCTGGTAAACTAACCGATCTGTCTAAGGAATTTGCAAAATTCGTTCCTATCGTAGAAACTTACATTCTCTCCAAGATGTTTGAAGAAGAGGCCTATAAAGAGATTCTTGACAAATTGATGCAGGAGAATCCTAACTATATAGAGGATGACACTGATTTCCGAAACATCGCCATTGCGTCATTGGGATTAGTTGAATCGGATATTAAAGATGAGGCCATTCTTAAAAGAGCAATCGCAACCTGCCTGACCGCAATTTACACAGATAGACTGTTCGTGACGAGCCTTGATTATACTTCATGGGATGATAAGTATGAATTTACGCTTGATGGCAGTCTGGGTCAAACCAATTATGATAGCTATGATGAACTTCCTGAGAACGTCAACTTTAATTCACCTGTTGACAATACCAATATTGCAATTAAGGATGTCCAAAATAGTCTTTTGACTCGATTGGAGGCTTCGGTTCGTAAGTATCACCCTGAGTTGGAGGCTTTCTGTAATAATGAGAAAGATGCTCTTGATAAAATTATAGAACTGCGTCTTGATAAGTCATACATTTTGGCTTCACCTCAATTATGTCGGACTCTTGCCTCTATCAGAATGAGCGTAGAGAATGCTTTTGAATATGAACTTGGACAGGACTATGGCAATAGAGAAGATGTTATAGCTCTCGGTTGCACCTATGGATTCAGTGGTCCGGAATATAGTGAATATTCTAAGGGCTATAATGCCCTGTTATTCTGTAAGAGTGCCTTATCTTTGAAACCGACTGTATCTGTTACCAGCGCATTTACAGCAGATAAAATCTCGTATATAAAGAAATATAAGAGGCTTGCCTCTGACCTCAAATCAGCGGTTAGCACAGCAATGAATGCTGATATTAAGGACAAGATGGACTTTAAGTCTTTCCTTGATAAATACGAAGTTATCTGCAAAACAGTTGGAGATACTACTCTCTCTCTTACTTGTTCCAACTATGTCAATGGAGAGGTCGTTCATCTTCTGAATGAAGATCTTATGGAACTTCGTGATGGTGTAGGATATATGGTGCGTATCTACAATATTGCTCCAAGCAATTTCCAAACAAAGAAGAACCTCGAAGGCATTTTAAAAAACCTTGTGGCTATTGTGGTTGATAAAAATATGCTTGCCGACAAGAATGCCCTTAATAAGGCTTTATCAGACACAGGTAATTCATTCACAGCTACTGTGGAAGATGCTACTATCCAAGCTAAACTTTCCGGAATAGTCGATAAGGTCAATAACAATAGGATGAGTAAAAATACTGCCTTAAGTGATGTATATAAATTATATCAGAATAATCCCGACAACGCTCGAATCTGTGAAAATTTGGTTACGCTCTGTGAAATGTGTATATTTGAGTACATTATAAGCGGCGCTTATGGGGCGGGTAGCGTTAAAACGACTTTGAACTCAATAGCTCGAAATATGAGCCCAACATTCAGAGCTAAAGCTCGAAAATTAGGTAAAACTTTCAATGAGATGTGGAGCAAAATTTCACTTGATACAAAATATTTGATGTGTGATAGGTTGGGTGTGCTTGCTTCGCATCGGAGTCTTAACGACAAAGGAGAAGCTCTAAAGTTAGGCTTACAATATCTAAAAAAATTAGGATCTGTATCCCAAGGATCTGCCGATGATCCGTTCGGGCTTCATCTGACAGGGGTACTTAATACAGTGCTACCTGATCTATTTTAACGATAACAAATGAACAATCCATATAAAATTCTCGGTCTCTCACAGGATGCTGATGAGAAACAAATCGCAAGGTCACAGATAACTGCGTTACGAGTCCGTAAATACTCTATGAATGAGATTACGGCTGCTCAGGCAGCACTGCGAAAGCCTGCGACACGTCTTGCTGCGGATTTTACATTCCCGGTCATAGACAAAGAACCTCTACCTATTTTGGAGTCATCCATTAAGAGTAAAGAGGTTGACTTCAGTTCAATCAACGTTAACAAATATGATTCTCTGAAATGACACCAAAAACTTCGGATATAAAGCCGACGATAGAAGAGAAGATGGCCGAGAGCCTTCGGCAAATCGTCACCCTGCGAAATGAAAAAAAACAGGAGAAAAAGAACCATGAAAAGGAACTCGATGATATTTTCGCCGAAGTTCTGACTGTAATTGACTCTTTCCAGAAGTCTGAGGCAATCATTAAGGAACGTGGTCTTGATCAAGAAGAAAATGCTTCTAAAGCGATTAAGCGTTTGCTTAATGCGAAAAAGAAAGCATTATCGGCGCTTGAAAAATTCAATGTCAAGAGAATTGAATTTGAAACGGGCATGGTCGATGATAATCTTTGTACAACCGTAGAGACTGAGCCAGATTCCACTCGGAAAAATGGAGAAATCATCTCTATTGAAAAGGATGGATATACCCGTAATGGGCACCTGATTCGCAGGGCAGAAGTTGTAATTGTAAAGAACTAAAAATATATGTTCCTCTTTAAGAAGAATCAGAATATTGGCAAATTTACGGTGGTGTTTCCGCATAAGGAAAGTGCCTATGCGGAAACCTATCGTGTGAAAGATGCTGACGGTAAGGTTAAGTTCATGAAGTTAATCTTCATAGAAGAACTAAAGGTATTCCAATTTGATGGTAATGGAGAAGTCATTGAGGAAGAAATCGCTAAAGTCCTTCAACATGACAATCTGTGCTCATATGTTGACTCTGGCCGTTTGGAATACCAAGAGCATCAACTCCTTTATATTGTCACTGAATATGTTAGGGGTGAGAATCTTGACCAGCATCTATTCAGAAATGGTCTGCCGAGTTTAATGGAGATTAAACAGATAATGACAGGTATCCTGTCTGCTCTTGACTATCTTCATACCTTAAAAAGGCCTATCATACACAACGAAGTTACTCTTGAAAACATCCTTCTTGATAGTGTTGGGAATCTTAATAAGTTAAAACTTATAGATTTTGGAGCTGCTCGATTTGCTGACATCAAATCAAATCCCGCGTCTTGGCAAAATCAAAACCTTTACTATGTAGCTCCTGAGCGTCTTGTCGGAGAAGGAAACGTGAAATCTGATATATTTTCTGCCGGTGTCCTGCTTTATCGGTTAATCTTTGGTGTTATGCCATGGGAAACTGAACTTGCAGGAAAGACCTTGGCTGAGAAGATTCAGGCTGTAATTGATAAACGTAAAGGACCTTTGACAATTCCCAATATTCAAGTTGTCGAGATGGATGACAAACTGCTAAAGGTCATGGTCAAAGCACTTGTTCCAGATCCGGAACAACGTTTTGAGTCTGCTAAACAGTTTTTAGAAGCAATAGAAGGTAAGATAGAAATTCAGTCTGCACCCATCTCTATGACAAAGCCTAATCAACAAGAGGACCAGAATACCCCGAAACCTATTGAGGGAAACGGTTTTGCCGATGTTGCTGGAATGCACGAGATTAAAGACTTCATGCAGAAGAAGATTATAAATGTTCTGAGGAATCCTGCGCGTGCTGAAAAATTCAAGATACAGATTCCAAATGGGATGCTGCTATACGGACCTCCAGGGTGTGGTAAGTCTTTTATTGCTGAGAAATTTGCAGAGGAGGCGGGCTATAACTATATATTTGTTAAGTCTTCCGACATCGCGAGTATCTACGTGCATGGCTCTCAGGAAAAAATCGGACGATTATTTGACGAAGCAAGAAAGAGTGCACCTACTATCATAAACTTCGATGAGTTTGAGGCTCTCGTTCCTAATCGAAGCAAAATCAATAACAGCAGTGAGTCGGGAGAGGTAAATGAGTTCCTTTCTCAGATGAATAATTGTGGCAAGGATAGGATATTCATCATTGCAAGTTCCAACAGACCAGATCTTATCGACCCTGCCATTAGACGTAAAGGTCGTCTTGACCAAGTCGTTTATATTCCACTCCCGGATAAGGATGCTCGTGAAGGGATATTCCGCATACATATGGCTGATAGGCCTGTAACCGAGGATATCAACTATGATAAATTGGCGTCATTGACGGAAAACTATGTGGCTTCTGATATAGCTTATATTGTCAATGATGCTGCTATACGGGCTTTTGAGGAAGATATGGCGATTTCTCAGAATCTACTTGAAGAAGTCATTAAAGAAAATAGTCCTTCTGTCAGCACCAACGATTTGAGATTTTATGAAAATATCAAATCTGAAATGGAGGCTTCAACAAAGTCTCAAGGTCGCAGGCCGGTGGGATATACGTAATATTCTACGGTAAATCGAAATAGTTCGTGAAGATATGGATGTCATTACAAAGCGCTATGTCGGCGGATTGGATTAGTGCTTGGATTTTGTGTAATTTTTTGTAACTTTGCGTGTTAAAGATAATGACAACGTATTTTTGCAATGAATAAATATATCATATTATCGCTTGCGGCGCTTGTCGCCGGTGCGGCTGCGGCTGATGCGCTGACCGTGTCGTCGCAAGCCGGTCGGTTGTCGTCGCTTGTATCCGATCCGACTACGGTCGACAATCTCGTCATCACAGGTTCGGTTGATGCTTCCGACCTGTACTTTATCGACAGCGAAATGCCGGCACTGAAGTCGCTCGACCTCAGCGGCGCGACAATCGAAGCATACTCGGGCAAGCGCATCAACGGATTGTCGGTTCACAAAGCCGGCGTAGTTCCGGCACATTCGTTCACCGGTTCGCCGATCGCTTCTGTCGCACTTCCCGCGACACAGTCTGTAACAATCGGTGGGGCTGCATTTGCCGGCTCGGCGATCGAATCGCTGTCGCTCGGTGCAAATATCGTGGCCGTAGAAACGGGCGCATTCAGCAACTGCGCCTCGCTCGCCTCGCTCTCTGTCGCTTCGGATTGCCTTGGTGAAGCGTCGTTCAGCAACTGCACAGCCCTCAATGATGTGAATATAACCAAGTCGGTGGCACTGCCTGCCGGTATTTTCGGCGGCTGCACCGCTCTGAAGTGTGTAAACGGCTCTGAAAATATTTCGGCAATCGGCGAAAATGCTTTTGCAGGATGTACATCGCTGTCGGCATTCAACTTCGGCGGCGCATTGACGGAAATATCCTCCGGCGCATTTGCCGCATCGGGCCTTGAATCGGTCGACCTGTCGGCCTGCGGAGCTCTCGCGTCTGTCGGTGATTGGGCCTTTGCCAAGATGCCGCGGTTGAGCAGCGTAAACCTTGGTGCGGCCAAGGCACTCGGCCAAGGAGTGGTATTCGAATGTCCGTCGCTGAAGACATTTACCTACTCGTCGACTGCAACAGAAGTGCCCGACTATGCCTACACCAAGAACACGGCGATGGACACCACGGCGATGTTCAACGACGATGTACAGGCCATCGGCCGCTATGCCATGAGCGGTATGTCGCAGGTGCAGACAATAACACTACCCTCGGCACTTGCTTCGCTCGGCGACGGCGCTATGGAAAATATGACATCGCTTCGGCGCGTCACCCTCAATGCCGAGGCTGTGCCTGAAATCGGCAAAGATGTGTGGAAAGGTGTCGACCAACCGTCGGCGATGCTCGTGGTGCCGCTGTCGATGGTCGAAGCATTCCGCGAAGCCGACGGATGGAAGGATTTTGACATCATAGGCACTTCGGGTGTTACGGATGCTGAAAACGCGCTCACTGCAGCCGATATAAAGGCTCGCTTTGATGGCGACAACCTTCTCATCGACTTCGGCTCGGCCGAGGCATCACTCGTCCGCTTGTTCGATGTGCAAGGACGCACGTTGGCCGGTCTTGAAAACTGCTCCGGTATGGTTTCAATTGACACTGCCGATTGGAGCACACGCTACTATATCATATCGGCCGTGATGACCGACGGCCGCGAATTGTCACTGAAAATCGCACGCCGCTAATGGGAAAGAACAAGCTTAGCAAGTTTGCCGAAATGGACACCATAGACTTGGTGTTCCAGTATCCGTTCGGCCGCCTCAAGGAAATCGGTTTCGACAACTTTCCGCTGCGCGGTCGTTGGGGTCGTGAATTTTTCGGCAACGACAATCCCATAGTTCTCGAACTTGGCTGCGGCAAGGGTGAATACACCGTAGGGCTGGCACGCCTGTTCCCCGACAAGAATTTTATCGGTATCGACATCAAGGGTGCCCGAATGCATGCCGGTGCCACTCAGGCTCGCGATGCCGCGATGCCCAACGTCGCTTTCCTGCGCACGTCAATCGAATTGCTCGAATCGTTCTTCGCTCCGGGCGAGGTGTCCGAACTGTGGATTACTTTCCCCGATCCGCAGATGAAGAAGGTGAACAAGCGCCTTACCGGCACTCGCTTCATGGATCTTTATCGCAAGGTGCTGAAGCCCGACGGGGTGGTGCGCCTCAAGACCGACAGCCCGTTCCTCTACGCCTACACTCGCGCCATGGCCGTGCTCAACGGGCTGAAACTCGAAGTCGACACCGACGACCTCTATCATTCCAACATCGTCGACCCGATATTGGCAATCCGCACCCACTATGAAAGCCAATGGCTCGCTCGCGGTTTGTCAATCAAATATATAGCATTCGTCCTCGATCAGGATACTCCTTTGTCAGAACCTGAGGACGACTTCGAGCGCGACACCTACCGCAGCTACTCGCGCGGATATATCGACGGCCTCGAAACGCCGCCGCAACTCTCTTAATCGCTTACTCAGATGGAAACCTTATATCCCCAACTCATACTTGACGCGCTGTCGCAAGTGCGCTATCCCGGCTCGGGCAAGAATATTGTCGAGGCCGAAATGATTGAAGACGACCTGCGCATAGCCGGAGCGTCGGTCAGTTTCTCGATTATCTTCGACCGCCCCACCGATCCGTTCATAAAGTCAGTCGTCAAAGCCGCCGAAAAGGCTATCCACACCTTCGTCGACAAGGACGTGGAGGTGTCTATTGCCGTCAAGACGCGTCAGTCAGCTGCACCCAAGGCCGAGGCCTCACCGGTGCTGCCGGGCGTCAAAAACATCATCGCAGTGTCGTCGGGTAAGGGTGGCGTGGGTAAATCCACCGTTGCCGCCAATCTTGCCGTGGCTCTCGCTCGCGACGGGTATAGTGTCGGCTTGCTCGACGCCGACATTTTCGGCCCGTCCGTCCCCAAGATGTTCGGCATCGAAAAGGAAGAACTCTATATGCACGAAGTCGACGGCCGCAATCTCATCATCCCCATCGAGCGCTACGGCGTCAAGTTGCTGTCGATAGGCCTCGTCATCGATTCAGACAAGGCTGCCTTGTGGCGCGGCTCTATGGCATCCAATGCCCTGAAGCAACTTATCGAGCAAGCCGATTGGGGCGAGCTCGACTACTTCCTCATAGATATGCCTCCGGGTACGAGCGACATTCACCTGACGCTCGTTCAGACGCTCGGTATCACCGGCGCTGTCGTTGTCACCACTCCGCAGGAGGTGGCCTTGGCCGATGCTCGCAAGGGTATCGCAATGTTCCGCGAACCGAAAATCAACGTACCGGTACTTGGTATCGTCGATAATATGGCCTGGTTTACGCCCGAACCGCATCCCGAAGAGCGCTACTACATATTCGGCAATGATGCGTCGGTCGATCGCGTGGCCGAGGACTACGGCGTGCCGGTGTTGGCTCGCATTCCTCTTGTTGCCAAGGTCGGCGATCACAATGACACCGGTCAGCCCGCGGCATTATTCGACAACTCGGTTGCTCGCGACTTCGCCCACCTGTCGCACGTGGTAATCGACGCCGTCGACCGCCGCAACAACGACCTCCCGCCCACAGTCAAAGTCGACGTATCACATAAGTAAAATGATGAAAAAGATATTGATTCTCAACGGACCGAATCTTAATTTGCTCGGACGACGCGAGACCGAGGTGTATGGCAATGCCACGCTCGACGACATCAATGCCGCGCTGATCGAGCATTTCCCCGATGTGGAGTTCTTGTTCTTGCAATCAAATCACGAAGGTGCGCTTATCGACGCTGTGCAGGAGAGTGCATCGTGGGGCAAGCATCCGGTTGACGGCGTGGTGCTTAATGCCGGAGGCTACAGCCACACGTCCGTGGCTCTCGGCGACGCCATCCGCGCCGTGGACGTTCCGGTGATAGAAGTTCATATATCGAATGTGGCGGCTCGCGAAGACTTCCGTCATCATTCAATGTTGTCGGCGGCTTGTCGCGGAACCATCCAAGGCCTCGGCACCGACGTCTATTCCTTAGCCGTCCGCGCCCTCATCTGCCGCTGTTGAGCGTTTGACGGCAGGAGGCGATGTCGGCGGCGATGGCAGCTCGCAGTTCGTCGAGCGAAGCAAATCGTTGCTCGTTGCGCAGGCGGCTGTCGAAGAAGAATGTCGCTCGGCTATCGTATAGTTCTCCCAATTCCGCGTTAATGACGTGCGCTTCGATAGTCACCGGGTTGTCGGCGGCTATCGAGGGGTTCGATCCTACATTTATTACTGCCGGCATTGCCGTCGCGGTCGTTCCGGCGATTGCCACACGTCCGCGATACACGCCGTGAAGCGGCAGGGCGTGACCGGCTTCGAAGTCGAGGTTGAGGGTGGGAAAGCCCAATAAGTGACCGTTGCGCTTGCCGCGAGCAATAGTTCCGGTGATTGCAAATGCACTGCCGGCGTAGCGGCGGTAATCGTCCATACGACCTTCGGCAACAGCCGTGCGCAGCATAGTGCTGTTGGGTGCGATGGCTGTCGTCGGATCGGTGAACGGCCGGTCGAATATCACGTCGATGCCTTCACTACGGCCTGTGGCAATGTAGTCGGCGTGCGACGGCAGTCGGTCGCTGCCGAGCGAATTGTTGTAGCCCATCAGCAGTGCGCGGGTGTCGTAGTCGCGACGCAACATTGCCATAAACTGTCGGGCGGTAAGTGTGGCCGTCTCGCGTGTGAAATCGATCAGTACAAGCCGGTCGACGCCGGCGGCGCGGAGATCGCGGCGCAGTTGCTCGCGGTCGCTGAGCAGTGGCGGTGCGGCATCGGGGCGCAACACCGACAACGGATGACGGGAGAATGACACGACAAGCGGTTCCAGTCCGCGACGTCGTCCTTCATCGACCAGGGTGGCGATGAGGTGACGATGTCCGCGGTGGAAGCCGTCGAATGTACCGACTGTTACGATTGTGCCGCTCATATATTTCCTTATTTTTCTTCGGCTAATGCGGCCTCTATGACATTGACAAATTCCGTGCCCGGTGCGGCGAGAGCTGTCTTGAATCCGAGTGCGGCTGCTGCGTCGAGATTAGCCTGCGAATCGTCGATGAACAGCGTCTCTTCGGGCTTGATGCCGAGATGCTCGGCGGCGTAGTTGAAGATGCGCGCATCGGGTTTCAGTGCTCCGGCTTCGAACGATGTGACGATGCCTTTGAAATAGTCTTCGCGCGTCAAGCCTTCCTGCTCGAACTCGTGCCGGATTTTCGAGTGCCACATGATAGGATTGGTGTTGCTGAGCATGTAGATGTCGAAGCGCTCGGCAAGGCGGCGCAGCGCTTCGAGACGATGCTTCGGAATGCCGATGAGAAAGTCGCAGAATGCGTTGTCGATGTCCTCATCGGTCACCGTGGCCGGCATATGCGGATGCAGCGCGGCGTGAAACTCGTCGACGGTCATCGAGCCTTCTTCGAGACGCATAAACGGTCCCTGCTGGCTGAACTCGCCGAAATATGACCGCGCACCCTCCAGCCCGAGGCGCTCGAACGATGCCACGCAGCGTTCCTTTTCAATATTCATAATGACCCCGCCGAGGTCGAAAAGCAGATTCTTAATCATAATTTCTCGTGTTGAATACAAAAAAAGAATGAGAAACATAATCCGAAGATTATTTGCTTCTCATTCTCCTCTCTCCTCTGGCGGTATGGACGGGACTCGAACCCGCGACCCCCTGCGTGACAGGCAGGTATTCTAACCAGCTGAACTACCACACCATTTTTGAGTTCTCCAACTCGGTGGGAGAGTTGCTTGCGGTTTGGTGCCGTTTGCGAGTGCAAAGTTAAGGCCGTTTTTCATTCTGTGCAAATATTTTCATCACTTTTTTTCATTTTCTTTTAAAATTATCCTATCCGGGTAAAATATTGGAGGTTTTACGAACTACGCAGAGCGGTTCTGGCAAAACGATATGCTTTTGATGAAAAATGAAAAATTTTGGGTCGGTTTACTATGTTTTTCGGAATTTATTCATAAATTTGGGGCGTGGATTTATCCATATACTAAATCTCAACTACCATCAAAACTAAAATGCCTTATGATTATTGGCGTTCCCAAAGAAATCAAAAACAATGAGAACCGCGTAGGCGTAACGCCGGCGGGAGTGAAAGAACTCGTGGCTCACGGTCACAAAGTGTATGTACAGGCTACGGCAGGTCTCGGCAGCGGCTTCAGCGACGAAGATTACGTGAAGGCCGGTGCCGAAATGTTGCCTACCATTGAGGCAACATATGCGGCAGCCGAGATGATCATCAAAGTGAAAGAGCCCATCGAACCCGAGTACAAGTTGGTGAAGAAAGGACAGCTCGTGTTCACCTACTTCCACTTCGCATCTGACCGCGAACTCACCGATGCCATGATTGCCTCGGGTGCAACCTGTATCGCCTACGAGACAGTCGTTGACCGCGCCGGACAGTTGCCCCTGCTCGTGCCGATGAGCGAAGTCGCCGGTCGTATGTCTGTGCAGGAAGGCGCTCGCTTCCTTGAAAAGCCGCAAGGCGGCAAAGGCATACTCCTCGGCGGCGTTCCCGGAGTGAAGCCGGCCAAAGTCCTTATTCTTGGCGGCGGCGTTGTGGGTCGCAACGCTGCGTTGATGGCCGCCGGCCTCGGCGCCGATGTCACCATCACCGACATCTCATTGCCAACTCTGCGCCACTTGGCCGAAGTGATGCCGCGCAACGTCAAGACTCTCTACTCATCGCGACACAACATCGAGCAGGAACTCCCGACAGTCGACCTTGTCATCGGTTCCGTACTCGTTCCGGGTGCCAAGGCTCCGCACCTCGTCACAGCCGACATGCTGCCGCTGATGCGCCCCGGCACGGTGATGGTCGACGTAGCCATTGATCAAGGCGGTTGCTTCGAGACATCGCACGCCACAACCCATTCGGCTCCCACATTCGTAGTCGACGGCATCGTGCACTACGCCGTGGCCAACATTCCCGGAGCCGTGCCGTTCACATCGACACTCGCCCTTACCAACGCTACGCTTCCCTATGCCCTGCGCCTTGCCGATATGGGCTGGAAAGCTGCCTGCCGCGCCGACGCCGGCCTGGCCAAGGGTGTCAACATAGTCGACGGTCAAGTCACCTTCAAAGCCGTCGCCGAGGCCTGGAACCTCCCCTACACCCCGCTGGAGTTGTAAAAATAAGGAACTATCTGAATTAATCCGCCGCAAGTTGCCATCACGACGGCTTTTTTCCGTCGCGGCTGCAACTTGCGGCAAGTTTCTTTCCAACCGCTCAAAAAAATAGCGATTAGATATTGCCAAGTCAATAACAGATGCCTGATAATTTTATGAAAATTGTAAGTTGGAATACAAGTGGAGCGTTTCGGAATAAGTTCCGTAAATTGATGGAACTCGATGCTGATGTGTATGTAGTCATTGAATGTGAAAATCCTAAGTTCGTAAAAGATTCCGAATTTCATAAAATTGTAGATAATAGAATATGGTATGGTGGATCTGACCATAAAGGTCTGATGATATTTTCTCCGAAATCGGATATAACGATTGAACGGCTGGATTGGGGTGACAGTTCATACAGGTATTTTCTGCCGGTTAGAATCAATAATAACATAAAACTTGTCGGCGCTTGGGCCTGCAATCCTTATTGCGCTGAACTCTTTGATTGGCTAAAAAGTGTAGAACACCATTTAAGTAAAGATACAATCATCATCGGCGACCTTAATAGCAGCGCGGTATTTGACCGCAAATATAAAAATTCCAACAAAGGCAAACGTTTCTCTGATTGTCTTTCATTACTTGGTAAACATGGTATTGAAGGGATATGGCATCATCATAAAAAGGAAGAACACGGACACGAAAGTTGCCCTACTTTTTATCTATATCGCCACCTCGACAGGGGATATCACATCGACCACTGTTTGGCATCCCCGGACATTGTGAAGTCAATCGCAATAAACGCACGATGGCAATGGCTGCAACTGAGCGACCACTTGCCACTTGAGATAATAGTATAACGTTAGTTTAAAGTATTTTGCTTCTAAATTTCGGTTTGTGTCAATAATTCACAGATGTTCGCCATAACAAGTGTATATACTTAATTCCTTTCTGATGCAGCCCTAAGTGCTTTTAATTATTTTTACTAACTTTGTGCACAAAATTTAAAAATTATGGCGACAGACCTTGCGCATTTGATTGGAGAAACAACCGACTATGATAAGAAAGAGCAGCTTGAAACAAACAAACCAAAGAGTTGGTGCAAGAGTGTTTCTGCATTCGCTAATGGGCGTGGCGGTTCTTTGATTTTTGGCGTGTCAAACGATGACACTGTAATAGGTTGACCGATTATAAATTTGATAATTACGCTTTTACCAAGTTGAAGTCGGTCTTTCATGTCCGTACAGGAAAAATGTTTACCGAAGATGATTATGAATCATGGGGTATTGTAAATGCGGATGGCCGACTCACAAATGCCGGCGCATTACTGGCTGATGAAAGTCCTATTCGTCACTCACGGTTGTTTTGTACTCGTTGGAATGGCCTTGACCAAGCTCATGGTATAATGGATGCACTTGATGATCTGGAGGTTTCCGGCAGTTTGGTAATATTGCTGCAAGAAGGTCTTGATTTTTGTAGACGCAACTCTCACAAAATGTGGTACAAGACAGCTGACGGGCGTGTAGAATTGCCGGGTTATCCGGAAAATAGTATCCTTGAGGCCCTGGTAAATGCCATTATACATAGATCCTATATCGAAATAGGAGGAGAGGTCCATATAGATGTGTTTGATGACCGTATAGAAATATCATCTCCCGGAGGAATGTATGAGAATAAGCCGGTACAGGATTGTGATATTATGCGTATCAGATCACGCCGCCGCAATCCCATTCTTGCCGATATATTCAGTCGTCTTAAATATATGGAACGCCGTGGTAGTGGTTTTAAGAAAATCTGTCAGGATTATAGTCTCCAAGCCAATTACCGAGAAGAGTTACATCCTAAATTTTATTCAGATAATTACGATTTTGTAATCACACTTTATAATCTTAATTACGGTATTGAAAATGTTGGTGTGGATAAAGTTCCCCAAAGTTCCCCAAAGTTCCCCAATCTTGACAGAGCAGTTATCTAACTTCTTGAAGGTACTTCATAAATTTCCGGGAGCGACAAATGTTTTCTTGGCAGAAGAGTTTGGCGTTTCCGACAGAATGGTAAAAAAATACTTGAAATTACTTAAAGAGGCAGGTTATATTCATCGTGTCGGAAGCAACAGAAAAGGATACTGGAAGATCAAAGAGGTATAAAATATTTGTTTTTTTGCAAAGACCTCTGCGGCGAAGCATTGCATTAAAAATTTTGCAGAATTCATCGGCCATTACAAAAATTTCCGTAATTTTGTCATTGGTGAGCATAGCGATAAGAGTATTTGTTTTTTAATTTAATACTTTTATCGCTAATCACCAATTTTTCAACTACTTATTTTTTCGTCAAACTCACGTTAAATATGAAAAAGCCATTACTACTTCATGCCCAAATCATAAAGTCACATACCATAGATAGCCTTAAGGCTGCTGGTATCTCTGAATCTGTGGCTAAATTTATTTTAACCCGAGAAGGGAAAGAGTGCAATTCTGGCGATGTTGGGATAAATTACAGATATAAAATTGTCGGAGATTGTTATGATACTGATTATGTTTCAGTAAAAACAGAGGGCGCCTTGAAAACATTGTCAATGTTTCGCCTAACCGGAGGGTGCAATAATCTTCTAGCCTTTGAAGAAGACGGCATTGAAAAAAGTGAAGATTATGATAACATCCCCGAGAATAAAATATGCTACTTTTCAAATGACTATGAGATTGCGAAGAAGCAACTTCTTACGGACTATGTTGGTAAAACATTAAGGGTTGTGGCCAGAACAGCAGAAGGAACCGCTTCATTTGGTAGCCGTTACTACTTATTTACTATAGAAGATTGACTATGTACGGACTGCCACATTATGCGCGAAAAAGTGTGCCCATTACCGGCTGGCTTTTCTCGAAGTTTTAAGTCTGCAGCAAGAGACATTCTTAATCGATTTTTTGAGTATTTGCACACTTTTGGCGAGTGTGGACTCATGGATTTAGTTACCCCAACTTCCGCTCGCGGCGGGCGGCGGTGATGCGGCGGCGGAGGGTGCGGACGTCGTCGCGCTCCATTGATTGCCACTCGGCATAGAAGGCCGGTGAGTGGTCGTGGTGGTGCAGGTGAGCGATTTCGTGGGTCATCACCATATGGCGCAGTTCGCGCGGCAGCAGCACGAGGTGGCAACTCAGCGATATGTCGCCGTTGCGTGTGCATCGGCCGAGCAGTCCCACCCCGCGTGATATGGTGATATGATGGCGATCGGGATTGTGTCCCGTTGCTTTCAGAACATCGCGCATCTCCGAAAACAGATACACCGTAGCTACGTTGTGGGCAATCTCGGCGATTGCCTTTTTAATGCGCTCCTGTGTGGTGATGTCGTCGAAAACTTCCGCCGCCTTGAATGAAATGGCGAATATCGGCCGCCCGATGTCATCCCTCTTTTCACTGTAGCCGTAGCGTATGATATTTGAGGCGCGGATAGAGTTGTCGACAGTGAATCGTATCACCACCAAGTCGCTCGCGATTTCATCGCCGGCGGCGAACCGCTTGGCTGCCGCCAATGATTTCTCTTTCATCCGGAGGATGTCGGCCTCCATGGCGTCGGTGATGCGGTTGTATTCGTCAATTGACATACCCGTGGGTATGGTGATATGCAGAACGTCGGCTTTCCAGCGGGCTATTACACGACGCGCAGTCGACACGGCGCGGATGTTGACCGCGCCGAACCGCTGATCGATATATTTTTGCGAACCGACGACTTTGCGAATCATTTCCAATCGAGCTTTTCGCGCAGCGTGGCGGCAAAGTTGCTGCCCTCGGGCATGATTACGCGCACGGCAAATGGCGCACGGCGCAGCGTGACGCGAGTGTCGAGCGCCACATCGGTGGAGCGGCCGTCGACACTGATGCGAAATCCGCCGGCGCGGCTGTCGCAAGTGAATGTAAGCACCGACGTGTCGCCGACGACAAGCGGACGCAGCGACAGCGAGTGTGCGGCCACGGGCGACAGCACCATCACCGGCGCTGTGGGTTGTACTATCGGGCCGCCGACCGAGAGGTTATAGGCCGTGGAGCCAGTCGGCGTGGCTATGATGAGGCCGTCGGCACGATAGTCGGCCAGGTCGGCGCCGTCAATGCGCGCTTTCACGTCGATAATCGACGCCGACTCGCCTTTGGCGATTGCCACCTCGTTGAGCGCGTACGGCCAGCCGCGCAGCCCCGGGCAATCAACCTCGATAAGACTTCGTGCCTCGGTGCGGTAGTGCCCGCCGGCGAGCATCGCCGGCAAGGTCGACAGTTGATCGACCGACAGCGATGCCAAAAATCCGAGGTGGCCCGTGTTGACGCCCACAATGGGAATTTCCTTGTCGCCAACCCATGCGGCGGTGCGCAGAAACGAGCCGTCGCCGCCAATCGACACTGCGGCATCGGCCACGAAGTCAGCCGAATCGGTGACGCGCTTCACACACTTCATCGCCGTCGGCATCAGGTGCAGCAGGTAGTTGTAGAGTTTGGTGTGCATCACCACCTCGTCGCTCGCTTCGTCGAGAAGCGTGAGCAACGAACGAATTTGTTCGAGATATGGTTCTTGTCGGCGCGAGCCGTATATTGCGAGTTTCATAGACAACGGAATGGCGGATTACATCGACAGATAGTGCATAAGTTCCTGATAACGAAGCTGCATCGTTGCGTCGTCGGCCTCATTGACATCCATATCGATGACATCGAAGCCGTAGCGTTCGAGCGAGCGGGCAGCGGCCGACGGATCGCGTCGGTTGATGCGCAGCGCCACCACGAGTTGATAGCCGTCGGCCTGGAGCGAAGTGGCGTTGAGGTTGAGCACCGCCGCACCGGTATCCTCCACCGCGCGGGCTATGCGCGACGCCTCGTAGTCGGCAATCGACGTGCCGAGCATCAATCGGCTCGATTCGGCATTGTCGGGAAAAATGACCGATAATTCATCGCTTTTAGGCGCTTTTGATAATTTTTCTTTCGTCATCTTATTTATTTAGACTAAATTTGTAGTCCGTAACGAATACAAATTTACTACATTTTTTCTCATAACTTCAT
>CALKKU010000148.1 GCA_937995285.1 uncultured Bacteroidales bacterium
CAAAAGCCGCCACCAAGACAACAAGCGTAAAAATCTTTTTCATTTCTTTATATTGAGTATTTGATTATTAATCTGTTGTATAAGTTCAGTCAATGTAAAGGATTGACGCAACCGACGACTTGTCGCCTATAAAAGTAGCGGCGCGAACCTGCTTCGATGACGGCACATCAATCGGCGTGCTGTATACAGGCGATTCAGCCGTGGGATTTGAACCGTCCGTAGTGTATCGAACAACCGCACCTACACTCGAAGCGTAGGCCGTGTTCATAGCCACCTTGCCGTCAACGACCTTAACACCCGGCTGGCGCACGTGGAAGTTGAAGCCTTCGGCCTGCCACCAGGGTATCTCCGTAGCATCAATTATGTCATTGAATCGCGCGTCGGAATAGGTCTTGCCGGCATTCCAGGCACGCTCTGCCAGGCCGAGCATTTTGGGCAGCAGAAACGATTCAAGCATCTCACCCGAACGGATTGTTTCGGCAAAGAGTTGGCCCGACACGCCGGCTACGTTGCGCCAAGCGGCGGAATCTACCTGACACAACTGATGCGGATAGCCGTGCAGAGCGTCGAACTCGTCGACATATCCGCCCCACGACAGACCGCGCTCGTAGGGATGCGGGCTGTAGCACATGTCGAGGTAGAAGTGGTTGACATTGCTCAGCACGGTCGGATAGCCGGCTGCGGCGCTCTGCGCCGTCACGCTGCTTTGGCGACCGAGAGTACTCCAGCAGTTGACGCTGAACACATGCGGACGCACAGCCTTGTTGTATGCTTCATCGTGACCTACGGCAATCTCCTGCCAACCCGACACCGGGATGCCGAGTTCGGTGAGATTGTGGAGCAGTTCGCTCACGAACACAAGATGCAGATCGCGTTCGTTGGTGATGCCGTGCTCCTTCATATACTCGTCGGCTATGGGACTTGCCGTCCACGCGCCTTTGGCCACTTCATCACCGCCGATGTGCAGTGCCGGCATCTCTACGCCGGCCTCGCGGTACATTTTCTGCAACTCGGCAGCAACGTGTGTCATAAACTTCACCGGTCCGGGCAGAGCGGGATTCATCACATCGTCGTGGAACGACTGTGCCGAGGTGTACACCGAGCGGTCGTCGGGATCGATAAGACGATAGGTATCGTCGCCCGTGGTACGGAAGCGACGCTCCATAGCCTTGATAGCCGCGCGGGCGTGGCCCGGCGATTCCACTTCGGGCAGTATAATGATTCCGAGTGAATCGGCAGTGCGAATCAGGTCGATGAAATCACTGCGCGTCAGGAAACCGTTGGACGACGTATTCCGATTATCGGGATTGCCGTTTCCGGTAAATATCTGAGCGAGGAAGTCGTGTTCGTCGGTGGTGTAACCGCGACGTCCGCCGACTTCTGTCAGTTCGGGCATTCCGGGTATTTCGATGCGCCATGCCTCGTCGTCGGCAAAGTGCAGATGCAGCACGTTGAGACCGTAGCGATTCATCAACGTCAGTACACGCTTCAGTTCGGCCGGCGACTGGTAGTTACGGGCAATATCGATCATCACTCCGCGATAGCCGAAGTCGGGATAATCGTGTATCTCTGCATCGGGCAGCACAGCTCCGGGAGTGAACAATCCGATAGCGGCGAGGCGAGCCCGCACGATCGGTTCGTAAGCACGGTCGCATGTCACCACGGCCTTGTTGCTCGCAATGCGTGCCGTCCACTCGGTCGGGCGCGACATCTGCTTGTATTCAAACGACACTTCTATGTCGCGGCTCTCGCCTCCGAGCAATTTCAGGCTTTTGAGCGACGGAATTATTTCGTAGGGAGCGGCGGGCGCCGACGGCGCAAGTTGCGCATTGCGATCGTAAACCGCATCGCCGTAGGGCATATTGTCGTCGCCCGACGGCGAGCGCCACATTTCGGGCGAAGCCGTGATGTCGGCACGCGAAAAGTCGGCATCGGCCGGAGTGCCGTCGGCTTTCACCAGGTGCACCCCGTCGGGAGCATAGCATATCGAACGCAGCGAACCGCGTGTCTCGACGTCTACGACAACAGTATCGCCACGACTTGCCGAAGCAAATCGCGGCGACGATATTTTATAGTAGCCGGGAACAATTTCTATAATGGAGTCATCAGAGCACAGAGGCTTCATCTGACGTGCGAACTGGTTGAACGCCACGTATCTGAATCCGAAGTCGCCGGTGATTGTGAAGCGCTGGGTGTAGCACGGCTTGCCGTCGGCATCCGTGCGGTTGCCGGTAGTCGACCATTGGATATGCGTTTCGGCCGATGCCGACACTCCGCCGGCGATAGCCGCCGTCGCCAATGCCATGGCTCTCATCGTTGTTAACAATTTCATATTGTGCAAAATGCAGTATTTAGTTATAAGGTTATCTGCTTTGCACAAAGTTACGAAATTTGATTAACAATAATCAAGCATCACGGACAATTTTTTTCAAAACAAGCGTTCGGGGTATGTGCCGTCGGCGTGCAGCGACGCCAGACGAGCCACCACCACCGGGCGGTCTTCGGCATATGTGACGCCGAACCAGCGAGATGTGGTGTCGAGCAGCTTCACCACCGCTTCGCCGCTGTGAATCAAGTCATTCACAGCCGTAGGAATATAGTATTCCGATTTCGGTTCGTTGATGCGCGATTCGAGGAACTTGATAAACTCACGCTTCGAGAAGTCGAAATAGTCTGGGGTGAAGCCCCAGAAGTTCATCGACACCGGAGTGTTGGGGTCGAGATATTGAGTATCGCCGTTTTCATCCTTGAAGCAGATGCGGTGTTCGCCGTCGTAGGCGATCGCAGTGCGTTCCACAATCGAATCGAGGTGGCCGTCGACAGCCGTGCACACGCCGCGCGACACCGAGCCGTTCTCGGTCATCGTGTTGCCCACGCGGAAGCCTACCATACAGTAGCGACCCTTTTCGGTATGAGGCTTCGACAATTCCTCGGCAATCACACGAAATGCGTCGGGACCGTAGTAGTCGTCGGCATTGATTACTGCAAACGGCTCTTTGATTACGTCAGCGCCCATCAGCACGGCGTGGTTCGTACCCCACGGCTTCTGACGGTCGGCCGGAGCTTTGAAGCCCTCGGGCAGTGCATCAATTGATTGGAACACCACATCCACATTGATATGGTCTTGATACTTTGAAAGCACCTTTTCACGAAAATCCTGTTCAAAATCCTTGCGAATGACGAAGACAACCTTGCCGAAGCCGGCCTTGAGAGCATCATATACAGAATAATCCATGATTGTCTCCCCGTTGGGGCCTACACCGTCGAGTTGCTTGAGACCGCCATAGCGACTGCCCATACCGGCAGCCAATACGAATAACGTTGGTTTCATATTTTTCCTTGTCCTATACTGAATTTGATTCTGCCGCAAAGTTACGAAAAATTTATCGGTCGGACACGTCTTCCAATCCGCATTTGTTAATTCTATTTTTTTGCCGTAAATTTGCGATATGGAACACAGCGAATGCAAACCGTTAGCTCACAGACTTCTAAAGGAATTTTACGGATACAATTCTTTCCGTCCGGGGCAGTACGAGATTATCGAGGCCGTATGCACCGGCCGCGATGCCGTCGTCATCATGCCTACCGGAGGCGGCAAGTCGCTGTGCTACCAGATTCCGGCACTGATGCTCGACGGCTGCGCCGTGGTCATCTCGCCGCTCATCGCCCTGATGGACGACCAGGTCACCGCACTCGTCACCAATGGCGTGCCGGCCGCAGCCATCCACTCCGGCTGTCTCGAATCGGACAACCGCCGCGCCGCCGATGCCGCCCTTGCCGGCAAGTTGAAAATTCTGTATATGTCGCCCGAGCGGCTTCTCGGCGACCTCGACACTTGGCTCGGGAAGTTACATATCAGTCTGTTCGCTATCGACGAAGCGCACTGCATATCGCAGTGGGGACACGACTTCCGTCCCGTCTACACCCATTTGGCGGTCATCAAGCAACGTTTCCCCGACATGCCCGTAATGGCGCTCACCGCCACCGCCGACCGCGCCACCCGCAACGACATCGCCCGCCAACTCGGGCTCGCCGACCCGCTGCGTTGGCTCGGTTCGTTCAACCGCCCCAACCTGTCGCTATCCGTGGTTCAGAGTGCCACACCGCGCCAACGACTTGCCGCCATAGCGCGGCTCATCAAGGAGCATCCCAACGATTCGGGCATCGTCTACACCCTCTCGCGCTCCGGCGCCGAGGACGTCAACAAATCGCTGCTGCAAATGGGGTTCCGCTCGTGCGTCTACCACGCCGGTATGCGCACTGCCGACCGCACTGCCGCACAGCAGGCATTCACCAACGGCGACGTACAGGTCGTCTGCGCCACCATAGCCTTCGGCATGGGCATCGACAAGAGTAACATCCGCTGGGTGGTGCACTTCAACCTGCCCGGGTCTATCGAAAACTACTATCAGGAAATCGGACGTGCCGGCCGCGACGGCCTGCCGGCTCGCACCGTACTGTTCTATTCCTTACAGGACCTTATACTGCGCCGACGCTTCGCATCCGACTCCGGACAGCCGCAACTCGCCCTCGAAAAACTCACGCGAATGCAGAACTATGCCGAGGCCACGGTGTGCCGCCGTCGCGTGCTGCTCAGCTACTTCGGCGAAGCGATGGAACACGACTGCGGCAACTGCGACGTGTGCCTCGACCCGCCCGAACGCTTCGACGGCACTGTTCTCGTGCAGATGGCCGGCAGCGCCGTCATCCGTACCGATTCGCGCGTCGGGCAGATGATGCTCATCGACATCCTGCGCGGCTCGGCACGCCCCGAACTCGTCCGCCTCGGATTTGACCGTATCAAGACCTACGGTGTCGGCCGCGACATCAGCGCCGCACAGTGGCGATTCTACATCCTCCAGATGGTGCAACTCGGCCTGCTCGAAGCGTCGCTCGAAGATCACGGCAACCTCCGCGTCACCGACTACGGCATGCGTGTCGTCCGCGGCGAAGTCCGTGTGTCACTCGCCGTCTACCGAGCCGCCGAAGTCGTCGCCAAAAAGAAGTCATCCGCCCGCAAGCCCGTGGCCAAATCCATCACCACCCAACTCTACGAATACCTCAAGACCGTCCGCCGACAAGTCGCCGACACCGCCGGCGTCCCGGCCTATATGGTCCTCGGCGACAAATCACTCCTCGACATGGCCGAAAACCGCCCGTCGACGATGGACGAATTTCTCGACATCCACGGCGTGGGACGCGTCAAGGCCAACGTCTACGGTCCCGTATTCCTCAAAGCAATAAAGACATTCCTCAATGGCTGACAACTACCTCGAAAAGCAAATGGAAGACTATCGTCGCGGCCGCGTGGCCACGACCACCGTGCGCCGCCGACGCGGCTACATCACCCTGCGCTACCCCGAGCGGCATCTGCTCTTCATCGGCGGCGACGCCCCGGGCATCGCTCCGATAATGCAACGCCTCGCCGAAGCCGGACTCCACGTGTCATTCACAGTCGACAATGCCGATACCGACAATGCGACAAACGCGGCAAGCGCCGCCGAAGGCCGCCGCATCGCGCAAGCCACCGGCGCACGCTTCTATCCCGGCAGCATCGCGACAGCCCTCGCCGACCTCGCCGCCCGCAACGAAAGCCCCGACGCAATCTGCTATTATTGCTATGACGGCTATGATAGCTATAATAGCCATAACAGCCATCCAAGCTATAAAATCACCGAAGACGACACCGTCAATCCCGACCGTGCCGTCCTCAATATCCTCGCTTTCGCCCTCTGCGACCGCTGACAATCAGCAATACATCGCCTCGATCTGCGAAGCGTAGTTGCTGTTAATCACGCGGCGGCGGAGCTTCAGAGTGTTGGTCAACTCGCCGCTCTCGATTGTAAATTCCTTGGGCAGGAGCGTGAAGCGCTTGATTTTTTCAAAGCCGGCCAAGCCGTGCTGAAGGCGCTCGATACGTTCTGCAAAGAACGTGCGAATTTCCGTATTTTCAATCAGGTCTTCGATGCTCTTGAAGTCGATGCCGTGGCGACGTGCATACTCCTTGAGCGCCTCGAATGCCGGAATGATGATTGCCGTCACATACTTGCGGCGATCGCCGATCACGGCCACCTGCTCTATGAAGCGGTCCTCACCCAAGCGACTCTCGATAGCCTGCGGAGCGATATACTTGCCGTTCGACGTTTTGAACAAGTCCTTGATGCGGTCGGTCAGCACTATCGAGCCGTCGGCGTCGATGCGACCCGCATCGCCCGTGCGCAGCCAACCGTCGGCCGTGAAAGCCTTCGCAGTCTCGTCGGGACGGTTGAAGTAGCCGCGCATCACCGTCGCACCCTTCACCTGAATTTCATCATTCTCGCCGATGCGCACCTGCACACCGGGGATTGTCGTGCCTATCGAACCGATAGCATAATTGGTCTGCGGATAGCACGACACCGTAGCCGTAGTTTCGCTCAGGCCGTAGCCCACGATAATATTCACACCGATACTTTGGAAAAATTCCACGATATTGTCACTCAGCGGAGCGCCTGCCGTCGGGAACAAATTTCCGCGATCCACGCCCATAGCCTTGCGGATAGCCGCAAATATCTTGCGGTCGAAGAAGCGATACTGCATTTCGAGCCACAGCGGAGCCTTGCGACCGAGGCGCACATATTCGAGGTTGCGGCGAGCACCGACTTTCAACGCGCGGCGCACAAGCATCTTGCTGATGCCTCGAGTGCGGGCGAGTTTGTCCTGGATAGCGGCGTACGCCTTCTCCCACAGGCGGGGCACCGAACACATACACGTCGGATGCACCTCACGCAGCGAATCGGTTATCACCTTCGGATTCTGATTGATGTACACCACAATGTTGCTGTACAAGCACAGATAGTTCCACGCCTTCTCGAAGATATGGCTCATCGGCAGGAACGACAGAGAAGTGTCCTTGTCCGACAGCATAGTCAGATACTCGTTGTGGGTCTTGATGCAAGCGTTGAAGCAACTGTGAGGCAGAATAGCGCCCTTGGGGTCGCCGGTCGTACCGGATGTATAAATCAGTGTGGCTATATCATCCGCCGTAGCGGCAGCCGTGCGGTCGGCCACCTCCTTGCGGCACATTTCCGACGATGCAGCTCCGAGCTTCATCAGCGACGCGAAAGACATTGTCGTCTTGTCGTCCTTGTCGATGGCAATCGTCTCGTCGTAGAGCACAATGCGTTCGAGCGACGGACAGTCGCCCATAATCTTGCGTGCGATGGCGTATTGCTTGTCGTTGCCGACGAATATGATGCGTGCGCCGGCGTCATTGACGATATACTTCACCTGTTCCTCGCTGCTCGTGGCATAGATCGAGACAGGTACTGCGCGGTTGCGATAACATGCGAAATCGGTAATTACGAATCCCGGACAGTTGGCCGAGAAGATGGCAATCATATTGCCCGGCTCTATGCCGAGGGTTTCCAAGGCAAATGCCGTATTATCAACGTCATCAGCGACGTCTTTCCACGTGCGGGGCGTCCATTCGCCCGAAGCCGATTTGCTGTAATAAGCCGTGCGTTCGGGGCAGTTTCGACGCTTTTCCGCCGTCAGATTAGTTAGAATATTTGTCATAATTTTGGAGTAAAAACTCTGAAAAATCGCGCAAAGTTAACCCCTTCCCGACTAATAATCTAACAAATTGTAAAATAAACGACGTACAGTTAACAATTCTTCACAAACTGCACAACCATTGTATAAATTCCACAACAATGTGCACACATCACTTCGATTTGTGCCGCTGATATGCGCGGGCCAGTCGCGTATGATAGCCGCGAGCCGCATACGACGGGCCGTTGTAACCGCGGGCGAAGGCGCTCCAGTTCTTGGCCTTCAGCGACGGCAGCAATCCCGAACGAGTGATAAATTCGCCGAACAATTCCAGCTGGTCGCGCTCCGAACGGCTCATCAGCCTGTAAAATTCCTGAGCCGACGACATACCGCACTGACGCCAGTTGAAACCGCCTATCTGGAACATTCCCCAGAACGTACCTTCGATAGCACTCACCGAGTCGATAGCCATAGCGCCATCCAATCGAGCCTGCACGGCCGCCTGCTGCGAGCCGTACTTCGCTATATTCGGACGGGCAAACACCACGCCGTACTTCGATGCATACTTCGACACATTCACGCCGTGTCGGCGTGCCATCTGGCGAAACACTGTCAGGTCGAAATTGATAATCGGTTTACCTTCCTTCCAAAATCCCTGATGCGTCTTGCCTGCCTCGATGTCGATAACAGCCTTAATGGCCGCCACCTCCACACCCAGTTCGGCCGCGAACTCCTCGATATCGCGTTCGCTCAGCGTCATAGCGTGAGCGCGGTCTGTGCGGTCGGCAAAGTGCAGACGCACCGTATCGCCCCCGATCACGAAATACTCCTTGTTCGGATCGACATACGATATGGTGTCGGGCGTCAGGTTGAACAGCGACTGAGCCGATGCAGTCTGTCGCTGCACCGAGCAAGCCGCCACAGCCACGACAACCGCGACAATCAACAATCGATTGGTAAATTTTCTCATAGAAGTGGTATAATAGCTATAATGGCTATAACAGCCATAACGGCTATTATAGAAAAGTAGGGACGTGCCTTTGGCACGTCATTAACGAGGCACGTCCCTACATTTTGCCGGCACAAGCCGGCATCATAATTACAGGTTTGCCACCTTCTCCAGCGTGCGAGTCAGCTGACCCCAGAAGCGTTCGACTGCCGGGATGTGCATACGTTCGCTCGGCGAGTGAACGCCCTGCAATGTCGGACCGAACGACACCATATCGAGGTCGGGCATCTTTTCCTTGAACAAGCCGCATTCCAATCCGGCATGGATAGCCATGATTGCCGGCTTGATGCCGTAGAGTTCTTCATAAGCATCGCTGGCAAGGTGCATGATTGTCGATTTCATATTGGGCTTCCAGCCGGGATAGCCGTCGCCGTGAGTTACGGTAGCGCCGGCGAGTTCGAACACGGCTTCCACCTGATGGGCGATGTCCCACTTGCGCGACTCTACAGACGAGCGCTGCGAAGTTGTCACCAATATAATATTGCCTTCCTTCATCTTCACCGAAGCAAGGTTGGTCGAAGTCTCCACGAGGCCTTCGATGTCGCGGCTCATCGACACGACACCGTGAGGTGCGCAGTAGAGCGCTTCGATAAGGTTACGTGTCGTTGCGCTGTCGACGCAAAATTCCGGACGTTCTGCCGTCTCGATAGTCAACTCGATAGTCGGCTCGATGTCGCTGTATTCGCCCTTCACATCGGCTACATACTGATTGAAGAGAGCCATCACATCATCCTTGTTGGCACCTTCCACGCCAAACACTGCGTGAGCGGCACGCGGAATGGCGTTGCGCAGGTTGCCGCCGTCGATTTCGGCCAACGACAATTCGTACTTCTTGCCCACTGTCCACAGGAAGCGAGCGAGCAACTTGTTGGCATTGGCGCGACCGAGATGAATGTCGCCGCCCGAGTGTCCGCCGAGGCCGTTGGCAATGTTAAACTTGAAGTAGTGGAAGTCGGTCGGAGCCATCGAACGTTCGTAGTGGAACTCGCAAGTGGTGTCCACACCGCCGGCGCAGCCCACGAAGATCTGAGCGTCATCCTCCGAGTCGAGGTTGAGCAGGTACTTGCCCGTGATCATACCTTCGCCGAGATTGTAGGCACCGGTCAGACCGGTTTCTTCATCCACGGTAAAGAGGCATTCCACCGGACCGTGAACCAATGTGTCGTCAACCAGCACGGCCAATGCGGCAGCCATACCGATACCGTTGTCGGCGCCGAGTGTGGTACCGTCGGCGTGCAGCCATTCGCCGTCGACTATGGTCGTTATAGGATTGTTCTCGAAATCGAAGCTCTTGTCATTCGACTCGCACACCATATCCATATGAGCCTGAAGGATGGCTGTGGGAGCGTTTTCGTGGCCGGCCGTACCGGGCTTGCTCATCACTACATTGCCCACGGCGTCGGTCTTCACGGCGATATTGTGAGCCGCTGCAAAGTCGAGCAGAAACTGACGGATTTTACCTTCCTTCTTCGATGGACGGGGTACTTTGGTGATCTGGTCGAAAATACCGAACACCAATGCGGGTTTGAGATCTTTAATTGTCATAGCCATATCTATGTTTAAAAGGTTGAATCAAGTTAAAATTATTCAAAGAAAACAACGCAATTTTATGCGAATGTTAAAATAGATTATTTCAACGCCCTAAGTTACAAAATAAAATCGAGAAAACACCAAAAATTCGCCCAACCTTTCTTATATTTGCAACGCAAAAGCAAAAAATCGCATGAAACTTCTGTTGCTGTCAATACTCGTCGTAGCGGTCGCATTCGTGTTGTTGGGCGTCAAAGTCCTCTTCGTCAAGGGAGGCAAATTCCCCTCCGGACACGTTCACGACATCCCCGCTCTCCGACAGCGCGGCATCAAATGCGCTTCGAGCCAAGCCGATGACAAGTCGAAATAATATAACATTAACCAAATAGAACATCCAAGTTCACTCTCATGAAAAAAGTAACCCTCGCCGTGGCCGCAATTCTTGCCATTGGCTCTTATGCACTCACCGGCTGCAACAAAGCAGAACAAACTGCACAGGCCGAAGTCACCCCCGGCGACTCTTCCACGCTCAACGTCCGCTATATTAATATGGACTCCGTACTGAGCAACTACGACCTCGCCAAAGAACTTATGGCCGAACGCCAGCGCGTAGCTCTCGAATTCCAAAATCAAGTCAACGCCCGCGAATCTCAGCTCAACACCCTTGGCAACCAGATTCAGCAGAAAATCAATCAGGGCATTTACCTCTCGCAGCAATCGGCACAGGCCGATCAGGATAAGTTCAACCGCCAGATGAACGACTACCAGACCTGGGGCAACAAGCGCCAGCAGGAAATCGCCGTCATCATCGACCAACAGAACAGCCGCCTTATGGACTCTGTTCGCAACGTCGTCACCGCTCTCAGCCTCGCCAATCACTTCGACGTGGTCAACGAAGAGAACTCATCTATCTATATCAATCCCGAACTCGACATCACGGCAGCCGTAATCGAAGCGCTCAACGCCCGCTACAAATCGACCGCTCCTGCAGCCGAGGCTCCCAAAGCCGAAGCAGCACCTGCCGCAAAGAAATAAGAATAACAGAAATTGCTTTATTAGTAACAGAAATTGCTTTATTTATCGGTATCAGAATAAAGCAATATAACAGATGGATTTAAAGTCAAATGATAGCGGACAACCGCTATCGAAGACGGGAGCACGATGTGAATCGCGCTCCCGTTTTTATCGCAGCAGGTATTGCGAGGGTGTCGCAAAATATCGGTGTTATTAAATATTGACATTGACATAATACGATTCGCATGCCTTTAATGTCAATACGCTTGCTTATGACGTCCATCCTACAATTAAACAAAAATCTGATACAAAAAATAAAGACGGCCACTTCGTCGCGAGGTGAACGTCCTTTGTAACTTTCGCTCTTTCTTTGAGCGATACAAACCTAACCTAAAAAATACCTTTATTACCTTAGTGTACCTAAGGTGTCTTTCCTTAAGACATTGCAAAGTTACTACCTTCGCGGCCCGCCGGCAATACTATATTAATGTGCCGAAAGCGAATATAAGTATTTTAAAGTATTATTCAATTAATAATCTGCATATTAAAGAATTTTGAATATAAG
>CALKKU010000149.1 GCA_937995285.1 uncultured Bacteroidales bacterium
GTCAGATGTGTATAAGAGACAGATATAGTTCAACTTTGTTTACGATTTCGAGCGTGTTGGATATTGCTTCGGGAATGTCGGCAAAGAGTGTCGACATTTCCTCAGTGGTTTTCAGCCATTCCTGCTTGGAATACAGCATACGCTTCTCGTCGTCGAGAGTTGTCTTTGTCGATATACAGATGAGATGGTCGTGAGCCTCGGCGTCTTCTTCGTTGACGAAGTGCGAGTCGTTGGTTGCTATAAGTTTGATGTCGTATTTGCGTGCAAGGCGTATCAGTTCAGGTTCAATGGCTTTCTGCAATTCATACGTCTCGTGATTGGCTCGCGGCACAGTTGCCTTGTGGCGTTGCAACTCCAGATAATAATCATCGCCCATAAGGTCTTTCCACCACTTCACAGCCTTGTCAGCGTCCTCAATGCGTCCGGCTGTAAGGAGCTTTGGAATCTCACCGCCAAGACATGCCGAGGATATGATGAGGCCTTCGTGATGCGCCGCAATTGAGGCTTTGTCTGTTCGAGGGTGGAAGTAATAACCGTTGGTCCATGCCTGTGACACCAATTTGATAAGGTTGTTATAGCCCGTTTTGTTCTTCGCAAGTACCACCAAGTGACGACCGGTATCGTGGCGATTGCTGCGGTCGGTATTCGAGCCGTCGGCCACGTACATTTCGCAACCGATAATGGGCGTAAATACTTTCGCTTTCAATTCGCCAAGCCGGGCATTTAACTCGTCTAAAGACAATCCGTCGGCATCAGCTGCGCCTCCTTCGACAGCCTTGATGCGCTTCTTTATATCCTTGATTTCACCAAGTACGGGCTTGTTCTTCTTGTTGACATAATTGGTAAATTCCTTTATGCCGTACATAACACCGTGGTCGGTGAGTGCAACACCGGGCATACCGTCGGCCATTGCCTTATCTACAATAGCAGGCACGGCAGCCTGACCGTCGAGCAAAGAGTACTGACTGTGGACATGAAGATGAACGAACTTACTCATACTTAGTATATTGGGCGATACAAAGGTGATACAATGCAATTTTGATTTAGGTGTCGAAAGACAATGTCAAAGTTAAGCATTAACGGCGACAATCCGAACGATTATTCCTTAAAAGTTATCAACAGTGGCGGCATTATTACAGCGCAACGGCCGAGGTTGATTGCCTCGGCCGTTGTACTATATGATTAATGCTTAATTAACGGATTGCGACTTTCGTAACTTTATCTCCTAACTTGACAAGATAAACACCCGGAAAAGTGGGGCGACCGGATACTTGTCGACCGGCGAGGTCGTAATATGTCGGTTCGCAATCTGCAGCAGCCTCAACGTCGACGATCGATGAAACACCTACCGGGATAGTATATTTGCGAGTAATCGTCTGTCCAAGGACTTGCTGAACCGAATAGTTCTCAGCACGACTTTGCCGTTGCTCGGCGACCTGATAAGCGACCGAATAAATCGGAGTGATGTTGAGAGTAACTTCATCTCCTGCAACCACAAAATAGTCGGGGAAGATAATCTTTATCAACGCCTGACTTGCATCGTATGTGATTGAAGCTTCAAGATCGCTTGTCACTTGAAAATCCGACGGGATATATTTATCTGCAGCGACTTGTAAGTAGAACCAACCGTTTTCAAGATCTACGCTGAGCATCGTATTCTCGGCCGGCAACTCTATCGCATTATTTTCAAAGTCGGGCCAATCGCTTACTTCGATTGCGACAGCATCCTGTTCTTCCGAGTTTATTACCGGGACTACTGAAAATGTTGCACCGGACTGATATTCAAATCCTGTTACGGCGAAATGATACGAACCGTCATCGCCCGCTTGCGATGCGGTTACCAAGACATTATTGCCGTACATCAACTTAAATTCATCTGCCGCAGAATTGGGGACGAACGAAACATCTACACTAAGGGTATAACACTCCTTTCCATCGACATCAACAGTCGCAATCGATGTTGCACTGTCTACTTGGTCAGCATCAATTATCGGAGTGTCGGGAGTATCGGGCGCGTCAGTGTAGTAGACGGTGATTGTACCAAATGAAATCTCGGCACTTGCATCGATTACGATATCTTCAATATTTTTATTCAATGCAAATTCATAAGTGTAATATTGATAGTCCATCACCTGTTCAACACCGTTCACTGATATAGTCGGGTTAAGTTTACGGCTTTCGCAATCATCAATGACAATCTTGGTCGCATACACTTTTCCGGCATCAGACAATACAAACCTGAGATGTCCTGAATCGACATCAGAGCCTAAGTGCATATATTTAGAACCATTGTACCACAATCTTTCATATTCGATTGTCGATACGTAATCATAGCCATATATGTATTCATCGGGATATATCAGTGTTCCATCGCCGTCTTCATCATTAAGTCTCTGTACCTGAGAACTACTGAAATTAAATTTAAGTTCATATGACGACTCCTGTGCTATGGCAAACGAAGATACTGTAATTATCAGACCCGTAGCAATCAATGTGCGTAGCGGTATCATTGCTTTATGAGTTTGTTTAAGGTTTTTGTTTAAAGTTTTACGCAACACTATTGTTGCGTTATCTACCACAAAGTTAAAGAAATATTGCAAAACCACAAAACAGTTAAACAAAAAAAGAGATTGCAAACATATAATAATCCGAATATTATTACAAAGTAAGAGGCTGCATGTTGTTTACAAGCAGCCTCTTAGCACAGCGGAAAGACAGGGATTCGAACCCTGGGTACCCGTAAGGGTACAACGGTTTTCGAGACCGTCCCGATCGACCGCTCCGGCATCTTTCCAATCGTTTGCGGTTTGCGACTGCAAAGTTATATCTTTATTTTGATACCGGCAAGTTTTTCGAGAACTTTTTAAAATTATAAAATCAAATTTTGCGAAAAATAAAAAATAATTATTACCTTTGCGATTGCTAATCATCCTCTTACAGAAGTCTCTCTGCAGAGTGTGGGTTCAGAGGAATCGACATCTGTCGCGAGGGCGAGAGGAGGGTGGCAAATTAATATGAAAAGCGTTTACTCGGCGCTCTTTCTTGACACTTGGAAACCTGGAAAATTTCTATCACCGTCAGGATTGCAGCAAACGGTAGATGTCTTGTGGGTATGTATATTATCCTCATTGTGATGTGCGAACATCCGATGAGGCGTGATTGCATATACTGCGTGAGGCTTCTGCACGTTTGCTCGTTCTACGGTGATGGGCATTCCAGGGCCTCTGAGTGTGGGACGAGCAGACAGTTTGGCTCTCACGCTTTTTTTGTATAACATCTAATGCCGACGTCGTGAGCCCAGAGGCAACATTAACAAATGGATTTTTCAATTCCAAAACATTACACAAATGGTGTATTGACCGGAGATGATTTGAAATTCTTTTACTACGACATTGGCTTGGACAATCTTCAAGATGCGCCTGTTCTCTACGATTGGGATAATGTCGTAAATGAGTTCTCCGGGGACATTCGTATTATACCAAGCAAAGATGAAATCGCAGAGTTCTCTGATATGAACACTATAAAGTTTCATATCAGAGAATTTGATCAGTCAGCGGCTGCATTCATTAGACACTTACGAAATGCATTTTCGCACTATCTAATCATCAGAGAGAATGACACATTTTACATCACTGACCAACGTAATAAAAATGGCAAAACCATGATTACAATGCGAGGTATTGTAAAGGCAGATGTGCTCAAAAAATTCTGCTTTCGACTTTTCGATACACACGACAACTTGAATATTTATGGCTAAAGTTTCATTCGCCACAAAGACATCAGCAGACGAGATTATAACGTATAGCGAAATCCTGTCGAATTTTACAATATACCGTTCCTCGAAACGCTACTGCACATTTGTCTTAATTCCGAATTCTGAAATATATGAACTTGGTAAAGGTGCAATAGTTGCGAACGAAACAGGTATCAGAATATGTAAAGACTCTGATTGGACTAATAAATTAGTCAACTTCGTTTGTGCAGATAAAACGTGCAACAGCAATAAACTAATAAAGGTGTCATCGGAGAATATTCCTCAAGATATTCAGAGCAAATTATGTTTGGAAATAGTCAAACAATTCAAACTACGATAATCAAACAATGAGACAGTTATTCAAAAAACTTGGAATGTTGGCGGCAATGCTGTTGGCATTCATTCAAGCTGCGGCTTATGACTTCGAAGTCGACGGCATCTGCTACAACATAACTTCGATGTCTGACCTCGAAGTTGAGGTTACTTCTGGATCAAATTCAATATACAGTGGCGATATTGTCATTCCGGCAACAGTTAATTACAACAATCGCACGTTTACTGTGACAACTATCGGCAGTAATGCCTTTGAGAATAGTTCAATAACCAGTATAATTTTACCCGAAACGATTCGGGTAATTAGTGCTGGCGCTTTCTATGGATGTGGTCGTTTAAAAAATATTCAATTTCCTAAAAATCTTGAAAGTATCGGTAGTTGTGCTTTATGTGGATGCACCGGTTTAAAGTCTGTTGTAATTAACAAATCAATTAAAACAATAGGCCATCGTGCTTTCAATGGATGCAGTAACTTGATAGAAGTTTTCTTTCTATCTCCAACAAAACCAACTATTGTTAGCAACGCATTCTTAGATTGCCATTCATATCTGGAACAATATGTGCCATCAGTGGAAGAATACGGCTTCGGGAAGGAGTATATTTCGTTTGCTAACAACGAATATGACTACAACGGACAATCTCAAGTCATCAAGTGGAATAACAACCTCAAGGCGTACAAGTGTGAAATATCAGAAAGAGATTGTCGCACCGAGGTTGGAGCCGGAGAATACACGAAAACATTGACGGCAACGTATTCTGACGGTGTTGACTTCTCAGTGGAAATTCCATACACGTACACAATCAAGAAAGCTCCACTTACCCTAACTGTCAACGATGCTCAACGAGAATATGGCGAGCCTAATCCAACGTTCACATGCAATATCGCCGGATTTGTCAACGGAGAAACGGCACAATCAATCGGAGTGACACCAACATTTGAATGCTCTGCAAATCAATTGAGCAATGCGGGCAGTTATCGAATACTTGCATCGCTCGAACTTCGGAATTATGAAGTAACATACAAATACGGAACACTGTCAGTTATCAAGGCTCCGCTTGCAATAAATGCAATAAGCACAACCAAGATATACGGTGAACAAAATCCTGTGCTTGAGTTATCATACGTTGGCTTGAAAAATAACGAAACTGTTCCTGCATGGAAGACAAAGCCCGGTGTCAGTACATCTGCAGGTCGATACAGTAATGTAGGCGAATACGAGATAAAAGTTTCCGGCGGAGAGGCGGTGAATTATGATATCACATCTTATACTCCGGCGAAGTTAAATATCACAAAGCGTGATCTTACGGCAAAAGCCAACGACTGTGAACGACTATACGGCGAGGCCAATCCTGAGTTTAAGATTTCGTATGTGGGATTTGTGAACAATGAAACAGAGTCATCATTGACGACACGGCCTATCATAAATTGCTCAGCTACAAAAGAATCTGATGCCGGCGAATATACAATAACTCTGAGTGGTGGAGCTTCACTTAACTATGATATTAAATATCAAACAGGCATACTTACCGTGAAGCCTTTGACAATCGGATTCAAAAGCACTTACAATTCTGTGGCATACCGAGATATGTCACAGAGCACTGATCCGAATTATTTCAATTACGTTCCTGAAATTGTCGGACCTTACAACGAAGATGACTTTTGGCTCGAACTCTATGCTATCGATAAAGACAATAGGTATGAAAGCCAGCACGTCGTTACAGTTGCGGGTGGCGATTATGCCGGAAACTATTTTAGTACCAATTCAGATAGACTAATGGGAGCCGGCAAGTACATTTTCAATTTAACATCGAAAGGATCTAACCCAAATGTAGTAGCCAATCCGGCGCGTGCATACGTCACAGTCAATCGAGCATCTACAAATCTCGAGTGGAATGTGTCATCTCCGATTACAGTTGCTGTCGGCGAAGAGATAAATCTTGGTATTTCATACCAAGCAGACATTTACTGTTCCTTTACGACGGATTATGATAAAGAATTAATCTCTCTGACTGAAAAAGGCGGAGAGGGGTTGACCGGAAAAAGCGGAGAGTGGTTCGCAACCGGATTGAAGGAAGGCGAAACTACTCTATATTTCAGTATTGAATGTGCCACAAAGAATGAACTGGGCTTCTATAATTTCAGCGACTCCAGAACCGTTTCAAAACGGATTAAGGTAGTCCCTGCAGCCGGAGTTAATGATGTATCATTTGATAAATCAACTATAAATGCTTTTTCAACTGAAGGTAAGATATATGTTCAGAACAAATCGAATGATTCTGTGGTACGTGTATTCAACCTTCAAGGCACTGAAGTCGCCTCTACGAACGACGACATCATAGAAGGTGTAGAGAATGGCCTTTATATCATTGTCGTTGAAGGTAAATCATTCAAGATTGCTGTGAAGTAACACTTAATAAAAACGGTTGAAGACCGATAAGTCGGTCAAAATAAAGCCTCGGCAATCAACGTACTGCCGAGGCTTTTGTTATTTTCATATGAACAGTTCGCTGAGGGTGGGGTGGGGATGGATGTAGCGGGTGGAGATTTCCGGATATGGTATTTTTTCTTTGATCAGGATTGTCGCTTCGGCTATCATGTCTGAGGCGTGTGCACCGAGGATTGAGACACCAAGGATTCTTTTTTGCGAATCGACAAGCATTTTGACGATGCCGTCAGACTGTCCCATAGCGCAAGCCTTGCCGTTAGAAGCGTATTGTTTGCGGATGACGTCAAAATCTATACCTTGTTGCTTCAAGTCTTCGGCTGTAGGTCCAACTTGTGCCAATTCGGGATGAGTGAACACAACGGACGGAACGAGATTGCGATCGAATGCCTCGGGACAGCCACCGGCGACAACTCGAGCCTGAGCTTCGGCAGAGTGGGCGAGTATCGACAGACCGTTGACATCGCCGATGGCATATACGCCCGGAACGGACGTCTGCATATATTCATCTACCTCGATAAAGCCTCGCGGCGTTACTGACACTTCGATATTTTCAATTCCCGATGGCAATACCGGACGACGGCCTGTGGCTATGACAACTTGCGATGCGGTGTATTGTGTCGATCCTTTCTTGCCGACAGCATTTACTACACGAGCACCTGTATCTTCTACGGAAATAGACTGCACGGATGTTGCCACGCATATATCTACGCCTCGGCGCGACAATGCCTGTCGCAATCGCTTGGCTATATCGGCATCGAAATTCGGCAGGATTTCTTTACAAGCCTCAATTACCGTAACTTTTACACCGAGTGCATTATAAACAGAGGCAAATTCAAGTCCGATAACTCCGCCGCCGATAATAATGATTGATTCCGGCAACGAGTCGGATGCAAGAATATCATCGCTCGTAATAGCAAGTTCGGCGCCGGGGATGGGAAGTGATGCAGGCTTGGAACCGGTGGCTATAACAAGGCGTTTGGACGCTTTGTACTCTGTGCCGTCAACTTCGACAACTCTATCAGGATGAAGTACCGCTGTGCCGTGAACGATTTCCGCACCGGACAACTGCTGTGCAATTCCTTCCTGAAGGTGTGCAACGAC
Organism: uncultured Bacteroidales bacterium; assembly: GCA_937995285.1. Lineage (GTDB taxonomy): Bacteria > Bacteroidota > Bacteroidia > Bacteroidales > Muribaculaceae > CAG-873. The sequence continues at coordinate 7,636 of CALKKU010000149.1, forward strand.
TTCGGTAATGTGTCGATGTGTCTGTGCATAGTCGATATCGGTCACGGTCGCATTTACACCGAATTGCGATGCTCGGGATGCGGATATGACAGCTTCGGCTGCGGAACACAGGCACTTCGTCGGAATACATCCGCGATTAAGACACGTGCCGCCGAGAGCATCTTTTTCGACAACAAGAACGGTCTCACCGGCAGATGAGAGCAGGCGGGCGAGTGTGTACCCGCCCGGACCTGCGCCTATTATTATATTGTCAAATTCTTTCATCACAATTCATCGTAAGTAACCTTCGGATGCAGAGCCGCCTCAGTATCATCGGGATGCGACACAGGCGTATTATGCGGAGCATTGAGCACTACTTCGGGGGCGTTGGCTGCCTCATAGGCAATCTGACGCATGGCATCGATAAAACTGTCAAGAGTTTCGAGACTTTCGCTTTCGGTAGGTTCAATCATCAGCGATTCATGGAACAGCAACGGAAAGTAGATTGTCGGAGCATGGAAGCCCATATCGAGAAGTCGCTTGGCGATGTTGAGTGTAGTGACGCCGGTTGACTTGTCAATCAATCCGTCGAAGACAAACTCGTGTTTGCACGGCCCCGGAATGGGCTGTAAATACTTGTCGTTAAGACGATTCATCACATAGTTGGCATTGAGGGTCGCCAACGAGCCGACCTGCGACAGGCCTTCTGCGCCGAGTGTAAGTATGTAGGCCAATGCTTTGATCTGCACGGAGAAGTTACCCAGCCAAGCTGAAATAGAGCCAAGAGACGAATCGGAATCGGTTTGTACGGACAGTACGCCATCGGCAGATTCAACAACTCGCGGCATAGGCAAGAATTGTTCGAGACCTTTACGGACGCCGACAGGACCGGAACCCGGGCCGCCACCGCCATGAGGAGTGGAGAACGTTTTGTGAAGATTGACGTGCATTACATCGAAGCCCATATCACCCGGCCGCGCTATGCCCAACATTGGATTGAGGTTTGCACCGTCGTAGTACAACAGTGCGCCGGCTTTATGTACCGCCTCGGCGATTTCAGGTATGTTCTTTTCAAACATACCGACCGTGTTGGGATTGGTCATCATAACGGCTGCGACTGTCGAATCGAGTTTCGATTTGAGGTCTTCGACATCAACCGTTCCATCAGCCAAACTTTTGACTTCAACGACATTGTATCCTGCAATCATTGCGGACGCGGGATTTGTGCCGTGGGCGGAATTAGGTACGATAACTGTACGGCGGGCATCGTCGCCGCGCGAAGCGTAATATGCTCTGATGACGAGAAGGCCTGTAAGCTCGCCGTGAGCACCGGCAAACGGATTGAGTGTAAATTCGGCCATACCACCGATTTCGCACAAAGCCTTTTCGAGCGTGCGATATATGCGAAGCGCACCTTGAACGCTGTCGGCCGGCTGTTGCGGATGCAATCGGGATATTACGGGATCTGATGCGACGGCTTCATTAATCTTGGGATTGTACTTCATCGTACAAGATCCCAAGGGGTAGAAACCAGTTTCGACGCCAAAATTATTGGTTGATTGATTTGTATAGTGGCGGACGACCGTAAGTTCGTCAACTTCGGGCAACTGAGGCTTTTCATTGCGAAGCAAGCCGGCAGGAAGCGACGACAGAGCGTCGGCGTAAGCCGATTGAGGCATATCATATCCCTTACGGCCTTTGTGGGAAAGCTCGAATATCAATTTGGAATAAAGAGTTCGGTTCATAGCTCAAAGGGATTTTATGATTGATATATATTTCTCAATTTGCTCGGGCGTGCGATTTTCAGTAACTGCAATCAGCAACTCGTTACTATTCACTGCCACGCCGCCAAGAATACCATTGTCCTCCAATGCTTTCAGCACGCTATGAGAATCCAACGGCTCGGTTACTCGCATCATAAATTCGTTGAGGAATGGTGCGTTGGGATGCGACAGATGCATTTTGCCTGTCTTTTCGAGTTCGGCTGCAAGATAATGGGCTGACGCAGCCGACAATTGATTCACCTTTTTCAGTCCATCATAGCCCATGAGGGACAAGTAAATTGCCGTGTGAAGTGTCATCAAACCCTGATTGGAGCAAATGTTTGATGTGGCTTTCTCGCGACGGATATGTTGCTCGCGTGCTTGAAGCGTCAATACGAACACTCGCCGGCCGTTGGCATCGGTTGTTGCGCCGACAATGCGCCCCGGCATTTTGCGCATCAATGATTTTGTCGCACAGAGATAACCCAAGTACGGGCCGCCGTAATTCATAGGTATGCCAAGGCTCTGAGCCTCGCCTACGGCGATATCCGCTCCCCATTCACCTTGTGACTTGATGACTGCGAGTGTTGAGGCATGTGAATTGATGATAAACAACGCTTTCGATTCGTGAATGGCGTCGGCCCAACCGGAGAAGTCTTCGAGAATACCATAATAGTTTGGCGATGCAACGATGACACCGGCGACGTCACCTGCTTGAAGCATAGACTTCATTGTATCGAAATCCGCCTTGCCATCCTTTTGCGGAATAACGTCAATGGCAACATCGTGATAGTGTCCGTAAGTTTCCACGACACGACAAACTTTGGGGTCGACAGTTTCGGATATCAGTACCCGACGGCGCTTGCGAGAAGCATTTACCGCCATCAGCATCGCCTCGGCTGTTGCAGTAGCACCGTCATACATCGACGCATTGCACACTTCCATTCCTGTAAGCCGCGCCATCATCGTCTGATACTCAAAGATATATTGAAGTGTACCTTGCGAAATTTCAGGCTGGTAGGGCGTGTATGCCGTAAGGTATTCGCTACGCGATGTGAGAGCGTCTATTACTGCCGGGGTATAGTGATCATACGCTCCGGCACCGGCAAAGCATATGAGCGGTCGATTGAGTTCGCCGAGCTTTTTGAAGTATTCTCTTATCTCAAGTTCACTCATTGACGAGGGTAGGGCGTAGCCCTCCTTCAGCCGCAAAGCCTCGGGAACGTCGGCATACAAATCCTCAATGGACTCAGCGCCGCAAGCCGCAAGCATACGGTGTATATCCTCATCGGTATGTGGAAAATATCGGTGGCTCATAATTTCAGGCCTTTTAAGTTGTCATTGCTATTATCAGTGCTTTTCAGCCTTGCACAGTTCTTCGTAAGCCTCGGGCGAGAGCAAATTGTCGAGTTGTGACTTGTCGGACATCTCAACCTTTACGATCCACGTGTTCTCGGGATCCTGATTGATCAAGCGCGGATTATCTTCGAGAGCCTGATTGACTTCGACTACCATGCCGCTTACCGGAGCGAACAGATCGCTTGCTGCCTTGACGCTTTCAATCGCGCCAAATTCTTCACCGGCAACCAATTCGTCATCCTCTTCAGGCATATCAACATATACTACGTTGCCAAGTTGTTCGGCAGCAAAATTAGAAATGCCGATGTATGCGAAGTTGCCGTCGATGCGAGCATATTCATGCGATTTGAGATAATAGGTATTATTCATAATATACAGTTTTACAGATTATTAATATGTTTACAATAGGATTCGATTTACTTTTTGTATTTAGGCACGTAGAAGCGCTTTTTTATTACGCGTGCCGGGAACACCTTGCGCCGTACCTGCACTTGGAGTGGGGTGTCGATCGCACAATGAGCCGCATCAACCAAAGCCATTGCCAAGTTTGTATCAAGTGTTATGGAGTGATAGCCGGTAGTGATCATACCGATGACATTGCCGGCAATGTCGAGCACATCATATCCGTGGCGTGCAATTGCACGGCCATCGATTTCGAGGCCAACGATTTTTCGCTTCAAGCCGTCAGTTTTTTGTTTGACAAGGGCTCCACGACCGATGAAGCCCTCTTTTTCCACCTTGGCAAACATTCCAAGTCCGGCTTCAAGAGGTGTGATTTCGTCGGTTAGTTCATCGCCATAGAGCGGCAAACCGGCTTCAAAACGAAGCGTATCGCGACAGCCAAGACCGCACGGTGCGACGCCGGATTTCATCAAGCGCTCCCAAGCATCGACTACATATGCAGCCGGCGCGTAGAGCTCAAAACCGTCTTCTCCGGTATATCCCGTACGACTAAGAACCATCGCTTCGCCTTTGTCGTTTGAAATATCTTTGAATGTGTAGAATCCGAGGTCAGAGCCATCAAGGCCGAGAGTTTCTTTGATAGTCGTTTCCGCCATAGGCCCTTGTATAGCCAGTTCGGCCCAGGCATCGCTTTGGTCATTGATTAGGACATCATACACGCCCTTATGCGACATGATCCATGCGACATCCTTGTCAATATTTGAGGCATTGATGACGAGGAAATAGTTCGTCTCACTACGTTTGTACACGAGCAGGTCATCAACTACACCACCGTTATCGTTGAGCATCATACCGTATATTACTTTACCGAAAGGTATTGCTGACACGTCACCGGTAAATATAAGGTTGACAAATGCCGTAGCGTCAGGACCGGTAATAAGGACTTCGCCCATATGAGAAACATCGAACACACCAACAGCTGTTCTGACGGCATTGTGTTCGTCCTCAATCGAAGTGTAACTGATTGGCATATCAAAGCCTGCAAACGGTGCCATAACGGCATTCAATGCCATATGATTTTGATGAAGACATGTTGTTTTCATATCGTATTCATTTGATATTAGTTGTTTAATATAAGGTCTATTAATTCACTGTCGGTCAATCCTATAATGTAATCTGAGATTTTTTTATCTGTAATCGCATTTGACACGCTATCTCGTTTGAGTCTGCATCCACGCAAGGCTTCACGCATAGCGCTTTCGGCATCACCGGCCGACATAAAATCTCCTGAAAGATGCACATCATAAATCGTTCCATCGCCTCCAATGTCTAAAGATAGAGATAGTTCTCCGAGCTTCGGTTTGCGAATTGATGTCTGCTTCTTGATCACATGATCATTATAAAATTCGGGAGCATAATATGTCCTCATAATCTCCGATATTTCGGATAGTTGAGAATCGGATAACTGAACAGGCTTCTCATCGCAAAGGTACTGCAAAGCGAAGTCAACAAACTCATCGCACGACATCTTCAAGCCACACGTATGCAAGTCTGTGACACGCGATTGCACTGACTTTACACCTTTAGAAACCAATTTTGCTTTCGAGGGGGTAATGGATTGAGACATAGTCCTAAAATCGGCATCTACGAGCATTGTGCCGTGGACTATACTACGGTCGAGTAGGGCGTACATAGCATTCCCGGAAATCTTTTGACCGTTGACTTCAATATCATTTCTGCCACTTACTTCAGCCTTTATGCCAAGCGATCTAAGCATACGACAAATCTTGTCGGTAAACACAGCGAACGACCTCTCGACGCTTTGTGATGGCGCTATGTATGAGAACATTACATTGTTTAGGTCAGCATAAACACACCCTCCGCCGCTTTTACGGCGAACAACATCAATACCATGCTCCCGGCAATATTGCAAATTGACTTCAAGCGACATAACTTGATGACGCCCACAAATAACAGTCGGATTGACTCTCCACGCAAACAAATATTCGCCGCTCGGAAAATGTCCGGCCACATATTCTTCAGTAGCCAGATAAAAAGGTAGCGGTCTGACAGCATTATCAGGATATATAATGCACTTCATGGAGTTGATAATTTAAGTTGCCCCAAATTTAAAAACTATTTTGCAAATATCATAATTTTAGAGATGAATTTAGTAGAAATAATGCATATCAAAATTTTAATAATCAATATTATGTAAAATAGATGCGTGCCGCGTATCCTACTCATGCAAAGTTTTGTGCAGTCAACATTAATGAGTACCTTTGCGCAACAAACGCCATAAACAAGAAATCCTATGACAACTCTAACAGACAATTTTGATATTGAATGGCAAAAGATGCTTAATGGTGAGCCATACAACGCCGGACACGCCGGATTTATAAAGTTGTTGTCGCAAACACGCGAACTAATCTTTGACTACAATAACCTCCGCCCATCATGTGTCGATAAGCAACAAGAATTGTTAGATAAAATCCTCGGCAAACATGGCGAGCGGATTCAAATCAATCAGCCTTTCAGGTGTGATTATGGTTGCAACATTTCAATCGGAGAAAATTTTTTCGCAAACTTCAATCTAACCATACTTGATGAAGCGTTGGTAACTATTGGCGATAATGTTTTTATCGGTCCGAATGTTAGCATTTTCACCGCTTGTCACTCCACCGTTCCCGAAGAACGCAATATGACTGCAGATAACCAATACACCGAATGGGCTGAACCTGTAACTATCGGGAACGATGTATGGATTGGCGGAGACGTCACTATACTACCGGGAGTGGCTATCAGCGACGGTTCTACTATCGGTGCCGGTTCCGTTGTTACACATAATATTCCGGCTCGATGCGTTGCCGTAGGAAATCCGTGTCTCGTAATCAGGCATATTGACAAGGATAACTAAAATATTCACTTAACTTTTTATGACACAGAATAGTATAGATCTTGGCAATGCAAGTATATCGCGTTTGTTCAGAACATACTTCTACCCTACTCTTGCGGGAATGCTGTGCCTATGTGGAGTGACAGCGACCGATGGTATATTTATAGGTAATGGAGTCGGTAGTGAGGCTCTTGCTGCTGTAAATATATGCATAGCACCAACGATGTTACTTATGGGCATCGGTCTTATGCTTGGAGTCGGGACGTCTGTAATATCTTCTATTCATTTGGCTAATAAACGAATAGAGGCTGCTCGTATAAACGTCACTCAAGCAATGGGATTCGGATCGGTGGTTGCATTGTTATTTATATTCTCTACTTTATGCTCACCAAACACAACAGCACGACAGCTCGGCTCATCTGAGACGCTTTTGCCTTTGGTTATCGACTATATGCCGTGGATCTTTGCTTGTTGTCTACCACAGGTTTGGTGTGCTATAGGACTGTTTGTCGTCAGATTAGATGGCTCACCACGATACGCAATGTGGTGCAATGTCCTCCCCGGACTATTGAATGTCGTACTCGACTACATATTTATCTATCCTATGGGATGGGGGCTTAAAGGAGCTGCAGTGGCTACATTCATTAGTTGCGGCATCGGTGGTGTAATGGCTGTAGCATACCTTGGACGATTTGCTCAAAGCTTGAAATTTATCAGAATAAAATTGAACTTTGATAACCTAAAAGCTGCAATACGCAATCTTGGCTATCAATGCCGCATCGGCATATCTGCAATGCTTGGCGAAGCGACAATGGGAATGTTGATGCTCGTAGGCAATATCGTATTCATGAAATATATCGGAGATGCCGGCGTAAGTGCATTCAGCATCGCATGCTACTATTGTCCATTTGTATTTATGATAGGCAACGCAATAGCACAGTCGGCACAGCCTATTATAAGTTACAACTACGGACAAGGAAGTAAAGAACGTGTAGTGGCAGCAGAACGTCTTGCAATAATAACTGCCGTAATATGTGGCTCAATTGTGTCCATCACATTCAGCGTATTCCCTGACATTATGGTCAGATTGTTCCTAAATGATGGTAGTTCCGCAGCAACAATTGCCGAAAATGGTCTGCCAATATTCGCCACAGCGTTTATATTCTTCATTTTCAATCTCACAACTATCGGCTACTTCCAGTCCGTCGAAAAAGTTTGGCCGGCAATATCATTCGCTTTGTTAAGAGGGCTGTTTTTCCTTGTCCCATCATTCATTATAATGCCTATGGTTACCGGTACCAACGGCATTTGGATAGCCCTTGCCGTATCAGAAATTCTCACATCACTCCTTATTTGCGGATACTACCTGTTGAAAAAATAAATTATTACTAATTTGTATCTTTGCGATATGAAAACGATGAAATTTCTCGAACAAGTCGCTGATTACTACTGTAACAAGCGGGATGTTGATTTGGCAAACTATATTTTTATAATGCCGAACAAGCGTTCGGCGATGTTCTTGAAGCGTTATATTCAGTTGAATTCATCCGGACGTCCTGTGTTTATGCCACGTTTTAAGACGTTCGCCCAATTTACATCACACACATCAGGGTTGAAAGAGGCTGAGCGCTATGACAAGTTATTCTTGCTTTACAACGTCTATAAGACTGTGGTCGAGGAGAAAGTAGGTCGAGATCGAGTGAGTGAATTTGATAAATTCATATTCTGGGGTGATATGATTCTCAATGACTTCGATGAAATTGATTCATCGTTGGCATCGCCTGAAAAATTATATTCCAATTTGAATGATCTGAGATCCATAACTTCGGATTACCTTACCGATGAACAGAAGGACGTCATCAGGAGAATGTGGGGCGATACTCCGTTGACGCAGTATTCAGATACATTTTGGCTTCACACCGATTGTAAAGAAGGAGATAACAAGCCTTTAACGCAAAAATTTGTTGCCTTGTGGCAGATACTTGCCGAGGTATATCGCAGATTTATATCGGAACTGCAACAGCGTGGATTGGCCACGAAGGGTATGCAGCAGCGTGCTGCGGTGAGAACGTTGCGAGAATTGCCGGTAGATCGGTTGCTGAGGAATCACTATGTCTTTGTCGGTCTCAGCGACTTGACAATGGCGGAGATTGCAATCATGGATTATTTGCAATCATCAGGGTGTGCGGATTTCTTTTGGGATTTGTCATCTCGACTGTTTCGAAACAGTGATGGAACTTTAGGTATGGAAAATAGAGCGATAAGTATAATTGACAAACTGTCGCAGCAGTTCAAATCGCCGTATGACTTTGAGCAGGAAATTGTCCATTTGCCTAAAGAAATCAATATTATAGGAATTTCGTCGGCTATAGGTCAGGGTAAAATAGTAGGAGAGAGAATCGCTGAAATGCTTTCGGCAGGTACATTGATCGATGACGGAAATACCGATACTGCTGTTGTGCTTCCGGATGAATCGCTGCTGATGCCATTGCTGTTGTCCCTGCCGGGGCAAATGTCGAATATAAATGTTACGATGTCTGTACCCTACTCTTCCACGACATTTGCCACATTGCTGCGTGTGATTATAGCTATGCAGATGCGTGCACGCAAGCGTCGTGAGCAATGGACATTCTTTTATCAGGACGTTTTTGAGGTATTGCTCCATCCGCATATCCAATTGATAGCGACGAAGGAAGCTGATAAAATTCGCAAATTAATACGCAAACAGCGATTGTACAACATAGAGGCCTCATTAATTGCAAAAGAAGCCCCCGGATTGGCTTTTATATTTGATGCCGTAGATAATACTGCCGATGTAAAGTCGATATATACATATCTCTGCAGGCTTATAGAAACATTACATAGTCGCTTGTCGGCAATTGATAGCTCGGCATCAAATAAGCCGCTCGAATTGCAGGTACTTGAATCGTACAAGAAAAGCATTGATAAGTTATATGAACTTGTGAATGCCTATGGTATCGAAATGAGTGAGACGACATTCTTCACAATGTTTGAGAATGTGATGAACTCAACGATGCTTTCATTGACAGGTACACCGCTGCGAGGACTGCAAGTGATGGGGGTACTCGAGACTCGTGATCTCGACTTTGAAAATATATTTATACTCTCTCTGAATGAACGTACGTTTCCGCGTCGCAATTATGTACGTACAATGATTCCGAACAATTTGCGTCGCGGATATGGATTGCCGACAATTGATCAGCACGAAAGTTTTTATGCCTATCACTTCTATCGAGCCATAAGCCGTGCAAAGCGTATAACCCTCCTATATGATTCTCGCGGAGGAAACAGGGGCGGCGGAGAGATGTCGCGTTACCTTACACAGTTGTTGTATATTCACTCCGAAGACATAAAGATTAATCATTATGCAACTGATATGGGTGGCGGCGCTCAGGAAAGTAGAGAGATAACGGTCACTAAAACGCCGGATGTGATGATCGAACTCGAAGAACTTCGACGTCCGGGTGGAATTTCTATATCGGCATCGGCGTTAAAGTCATATATGATATGTCCGCTCCAATTTTATCTTACCTACGTGAGAGGATTGAGAGATGAAGACGAGCCCATAGACTATGTGGATGCGGCAACGCTTGGTAATATATTCCACTATTCCATGCGGCAGATATATATGCCTTATGAAGGGCTCTATATATCGGCCGCGGAAATCGATAAACTGCTTGCCGGAGATTACATACGTAATTGTGTGCTGAAGCAGGTCTCATTGCTTGCATTCAACAGTGATAATATTATACCGTTTGAGAATCTGACTGCTGAAACGGCCATTATTGTTGTGAGCGTTGAGCGACAAGTTCGTGAAATGCTTGAAGCAGAGAAGCGAGCATACTGTTCGAACGGCGAAGGTTTCATATACGTAAAGGGGGAAATGGATGTCAAAGAGCAGTGGCAACTTGCTCCTGATTTGACTATAAATTTCCGAATGCAAATAGATAGAATTGATAAACTCGGAGACAGTGAATATCGGTTTATCGACTATAAAACAGGTTCGGATGAGTTAAATGCAGGGGCTTCGGTCGCAAATCTTTTTAAGGGAGAGCATAAAAAGAATGCGATTTTTCAGTTGCTGTTGTATGCCGAGGCTTATAATGACATAGTGTGTACCGACGTTACTGTCAGACCGTCGTTGCATATCTTGAGAAAAATAATGTCAGACGGTGATATTAACCCAATAACCTATGGTAGTAAGCCAATGGAGCCATATCCGGCGTTGCATGGCGAATTTAGACCACGTCTCGAACAACTTGTCAGAGATATATTCGATGCCGAAGTACCATTCAGCCAGACGCCGGATGTAAAAGACTGCACATACTGTAAATTCGCGACATTGTGCGGACGTGTCACCAATGATAGCACTTTTGCATAATGGCAGGCTTGTATGTACATATACCATTCTGTCATTCGAAGTGTATATACTGCGATTTCTATTCCACTCCGCGACGTGAGAAAGTTTCCGATGTTGTCAAAGGTTTGGTTACAGAGCTGGAAAGTCGTAAAAATGAAGTTGACTCAAAATTTGAGACTGTTTACATAGGCGGTGGAACCCCGTCGATTATTGCGCCTGAAATTCTTAAAGAACTCGTTGACAGAATTGATAAAACTAAGTGTGTTGAGTTTACCATAGAGGCCAATCCGGAGGATATTACTTCCGAAATAGTCGATTCATGGTGTCGTATGGGCGTGAATCGAGTAAGTATAGGTGTACAGTCGCTTGACGACAATTTGCTGAGGAATCTTGGACGCAGGCATAGTGGTCAAGAAGCTTTGGATGCGATACAGACTTTACAATCCGGTGGAATAAATAATATATCATGCGACTTGATGTATGGATTGCCCGGCCTTGATGAGAGTGTATGGGGTGCAAGCCTCGAACGATTGTTGGCTACAGGGATAACACACCTTTCAGCATATTGCCTTACCTACTACGAAGGTACGATGCTCTATCGAATGAGCCAACGAGGAAAAATGCTTCCGCCCGATGATGACGCCATATCGTTGCAATTCAATATGCTGCGTGAGTATACGAAGCGTGCCGGATTCGAGCATTATGAAATTTCAAATTTTGCCAAAGAGGGATATTACTCACGTCATAACACGACATATTGGCGTCCCGATGGCCGTTGGCTCGGGATCGGGCCGTCGGCACACTCGTTCGACGGCAATGTAAGGCGTGTTGACTATGCTGATATTGCAACATGGATGAATCATCTGCCAAATCCGTATGAGGTGGACGAAGAAACGGATATGGACAGGTACAACGATTATATAGTTACCGCGCTTCGAACCGCGAGTGGACTTGATCTGGCGTTGTTGCCGGATGAGATAAGGCAAAGCCTGTTGGCTGATGCGCAAAAGTTCATCAACAAAGACGAAATGCAGCAACATGGAAATTATTTATCGATAAAACCGCAATACTGGCTTATCTCGGACAGTTTTATAAGAGAATTGATAAGGTTGTGAAGAAATATTTTGCTACCTTTGCACAAAATATCCAGTCATACTCCATTTATGATTACATTCTTCAAAAAGGATACACGTACGGTATTCCTCGTCCAATCTCGGACGAAGTTGGATTCCACCGAGGTGGAACGACTTACTTGGCTTCTTGACGGTGCAAAGCCGTTGTCGAGCCAACGACTGAAAGGCACTTTCATAGGCCCGCGTATTGAAATGATTACTCCCTGGAGTACCAATGCCGTCGAGATATCCCAAAATATGGGGCTTGACGGCATTGAACGTATTGAAGAGTTCACTCGTGTTACAACCGATGAGCCTGCATACGATCCAATGCTTCAGCGTGTTTATACCAATCTGTCTGCATCGGCATTCAGCGGCACTCGCAAGCCTGACCCTATCGTATATATCGAAGATATTTCCGCTTACAATAAGTCGGAAGGTTTGGCTCTGTCCCCTCAGGAAGAACAGTATCTCAAGGATTTGAGCAAAAAGCTCGGCCGACCGCTGACCGACAGCGAAGTGTTTGGCTTCTCTCAGGTCAATTCCGAGCATTGTCGTCACAAGATATTCAACGGAACGTTTGTGATCGATGGCAAAGAGATGCCACAGTCGCTGTTCTCAATGATTAAGAAGACGTCGAAGGAGAATCCCAACGGACTTGTTTCGGCTTACAAGGATAATGTGGCCTTTGTCAAAGGACCGCGCATTGAGCAGTTCGCACCGGTCAACCCAGATCGCCCCGATTATTTTGAGGAACGCAAAGTCGATACGGTAATATCTTTGAAGGCTGAAACTCACAATTTCCCGACCACAGTAGAGCCGTTTAACGGTGCGGCTACCGGTACGGGCGGTGAGATTCGCGACCGTCTTGGCGGTGGACGCGCATCGTTGCCTTTGGCAGGCACGGCCGTATATATGACTTCTTATCCGCGTTTGACGCCCGATAAAAAATGGGAGTTGATGTTCAATCCTCGTGTATGGTTGTATCAAACTCCTGCCGAGATACTTATAAAGGCTTCGAACGGTGCATCGGATTTCGGCAATAAGTTCGGACAACCTCTTATCTGTGGTTCGCTGCTTACATTTGAGCATAGTGAGCATAATATTGACTATGGCTACGACAAGGTCATTATGCTTGCAGGCGGCGTCGGTTATGCCGATCGAAAGGATGCCATAAAGGGTACTCCCAAGCCGGGACAGAAAGTTGTGGTATCAGGCGGTGATAACTACCGAATAGGTATGGGCGGCGGCGCCGTGTCGTCGGTCAACACCGGTTCATACGACAATTCGATTGAACTCAATGCCGTTCAGCGAGCCAACCCTGAGATGCAAAAGCGTGTGTCCAACGTAATCCGTGCACTTGCGGAATCCAAGGAGAACCCGATTGTTTCCATCCATGATCATGGTGCCGGCGGCCACCTAAACGCTCTTTCAGAACTCGTAGAGGAAACCGGCGGTCGAATCGATATATCCGCACTTCCCGTAGGAGACCCCACCCTGTCATCAAAAGAGATTATCGGTAATGAAAGTCAGGAACGTATGGGCTTTGTGATCAACGCCGATGATATACCGTTGGTAGAACGAATCGCCCAACGCGAACGTGCACCTATGTATGTAGTTGGTGAGACCACGGGAGACCATCGATTTGTATTCGCTCAGTCCGACGGTGTTTGCCCCATCGACTTGAATATGGCTGATATGTTCGGCAATTCGCCGCGAACAGTAATGACAGATAAGACTGTCGAACGTGCATTCAAATCGGCAAAGCCTATTGAGGACAACATCCAAAAGCATATCGAAGATGTGCTGTCGCTCGAAGCTGTCGCATGCAAGGATTGGCTTACAAACAAGGTCGATCGCTCGGTGACAGGCCGCATTGCCCGTCAGCAGTGCCAGGGCGAATTGCAATTGCCGCTCAGTGATTGCGGTGTGGTTGCATTGGATTATCATGGGAAAGCCGGTATCGCTACCTCAATCGGTCATGCGCCGCAAGTAGCAGTCGCAGATGCTGCGGCCGGCAGCGTTATGGCAATCGCAGAGGCTTTGACCAATATCGTAGGAGCAAATCTTTCAAAAGGTCTTGAGAGTGTGTCGTTGAGTGCCAACTGGATGTGGCCATGCCGCAATGAAGGGTTCGACGCAACGCTGTATAAGGCTGTAAAGGCTTGTTCGGATATGGCGTGCGAACTTGGCATCAATATACCGACAGGCAAGGACTCGCTGTCGATGACCCAAAAATACAATGATGGACGCAAGGTCCTTGCACCGGGTACCGTTATTATCTCGGCCGCCGGTCGTGTGGATAATGTACGTCGCACAGTATCGCCGGTTATGGTCAACATGTCGAAGTCGACGTTCTATTATGTTGATTTCTCCGGTGACAGCCTCAAACTCGGAGGTTCTGCATTGTATCAGACACTGGGTTGTGTAGGCTCTGATGTGCCGACAGTTAAAAACGTCGCACAGTTTAAGAAAACGTTCAATGCCGTGCAGCAGTTGGTCAAAGGCCGTAAATTATTGGCGATGCATGATGTAAGCGCCGGCGGTTTGACTACAACGTTGCTCGAAATGGCATTTGCCAACACTCGCGGCGGTATAAAAGTCAAACCGGAAGCATTTAAGGCTCTTGGCGAAGAAGATATTCTCAAGATATTGTTTGCTGAAAATCCGGCAGTTGTTATGCAGGTCGAAGATGCCGCCGGGGAATCTGTTGAAAAGATACTTGGAGAAGCAGGTGCCAGGTTCGTCGCATTTGCCGGACCGTCTGAAAGCAGAGCGGTTACAGTCGGCGACAAACTGGCTCTTGACATAGATGCATTGCGCGACGTGTGGTATCGTCCGAGTTATGCGCTCGATTCGATTCAGAGCGGAGAACAGTGCGCTACCGAGCGTTTCAATAATTACAAGAAACAGCCTGTCAAGTACGCAATCCCGACATCATTCGCCGGTACATTCGCTTCGCTTGACATAACCGATGAACGCAAATATCGCTCGGGCGTACGAGCTGCTATTATTCGCGAGAAAGGCGTCAACGGCGATCGCGAAATGGCCTACTCTCTTCACCTGGCCGGATTTGATGTGAAGGATGTGCATATGACTGACCTTATGAGTGGACGTGAGACTCTCGAAGATGTCAACATGATTGTATTCTGCGGCGGCTTCTCGAACAGTGATGTCCTTGGTTCGGCCAAAGGCTGGGCAAGCGGCTTCAAGTGGAATGACAAGGCGCGTCGGGCATTGGAACGCTTCTATGTTCGCAAAGATACGATGAGTCTCGGTATTTGCAACGGATGCCAGCTGATGATAGCGCTCGGTCTTATCAAGAGCGACAAGACGGATGCAGCCCCGATTAAGATGGAACATAACACATCGCACAAATTCGAGTCGATATTCCTCGGTGTGACGATACCGAAGTCACCGTCAATAATGCTCGCTCCGCTTGCCGGCATGAAACTCGGTATTTGGGTTGCTCACGGCGAAGGCAAATTCGTGTTGCCCGGCGCATTGAAAGACTACCATATAGCGGCCAAGTACAGCTATAATGCCTATCCCGGCAATCCCAACGGATCGGTAGGCGCTGTTGCGGCCGTATGCTCGGCCGACGGCCGTCATTTGGCGATGATGCCGCACCTCGAACGCGCAATCTTCCCATGGCAATGCGGCTACTATCCGCGCAATCGCCGTAACCAGCAGGCGACGCCGTGGTTGACTGCTTTTGTCAATGCACGTCGTTGGATAGAAAAAGCTCAAGATAAGTAAATAGCGCAATTCTCGCTCCACCCGCGAGATCCGTTACGAACAGTCAGCGTGACCATTCCTGAAACCATTCGGGAATGGTCACGTACTTTTGATACCAACTCGTTGAGGTCGGATATGCCGCAGCCCGAGAATTTAAAGAACTCAATTCCATTGTGATAGGCGGTAGCGAACAGATTGTCAGATGAGGAGATTATTGACATTGTAAGTTTTCTATTTTGATTACGATGCAAAGTTAATGTTGCGTGTATGCAAAATTTGTGCACTGTTGAGTTGTATTATGTTTATAGATAAATCTGCAGTAAGTACTGAAAGCCGTTGATTAGTTGGTAGTCTTGTAAAAAATTCATAAATTTGCACCCGATTTTAATTACAACAGAATGAAAATCATTTCTAAAGTGGCCGAGCTTCGTGAAGTTGTGGCCTCAGTTCATAAAGAAGGAAAGACTATCGGACTTGTGCCTACAATGGGCGCTCTCCATGCAGGACATAAATCATTGGTCGACAGAGCACGTAAAGAATGCGACTTTGTTGTCGTGAGTGTATTTGTCAACCCTACTCAGTTCAATAACCAGAATGACCTCAAGACCTACCCTCGCACTGTAGAGGCTGATTGCACATTGCTTGAAGATGCAGGCGTTGATGTCGCTTTCGTGCCGAGCGTCGAAGAAGTTTATCCGGAAAAGGATACGCGAGTATTTGATCTCGGCCCGGTTGCCGAAGTGATGGAAGGTGCTATGCGCCCGGGACACTTCAACGGCGTTTGTCAGGTCGTCAGCAAGTTGTTCGATTTCGTCAATCCCGACAAGGCGTATTTTGGCGAAAAGGATTTTCAGCAGATTGCCGTCATCCGAAAGATGGTTGAGCTGTTGAACCTCAAACTCGAAATAGTTGCATGTCCGATCAAGCGCGAGGCTGACGGTCTTGCGCTGAGTTCGCGAAACGTTCGCCTTACACCCGAACAGCGTGCTGCAGCTCCTCAGATTCATGAGATTCTTGCTGAAAATGCAGAACTTCCCGCTGAAGGTATAACTGACGTCGAAGCTTTGAAAGATATGGTAGTGACCGAGCTCAATGCAATTGACGGTATGGAGGTGGAGTACTATGAGATTGTAGATCCCGTGACTTTGCAGCCTGCAACAAATATTAGCGGTGCAGTTGGTTGCGTAACAGTTTGGATGGGCGATGTTCGTCTCATTGACAATATCAAATATCCCGTACTATGAACGTAGAAGTTCTGAAATCCAAGATTCATCGCGTTACCGTAACAGAAGCTCGTCTCGATTACATCGGGAGCATCACAATAGATCAGGACTTGTTGGATGCCGCAAATATATTGGTCGGCGAACGTGTTTATATTGTGAACAACAATAACGGCGCACGCCTCGATACATATACCATTGCGGGCGAACGCGGAAGCGGTGTCGTATGTTTGAATGGTGCAGCCGCGCGCCTGGTTCAACCCGGTGATATTGTAATCATTATGTCGTATGCTTCTATGCCGATTGAAGAAGCACGTACATTCAAACCTTCTGTCATCTTCCCCGATACGGAAACCAATCGGCTTAATTAATACTACATTTAAATAGAATCCTCCACAATATGTTTGAAAAACTTAGCGAAAGACTCGAACGTAGTTTTAAAATACTCAAAGGTCAGGGCAAAATCACAGAAATCAATGTGGCCGAAACCCTTAAAGATGTTCGTCGTGCTCTTGTCGATGCCGACGTCAATTACAAGGTCGCAAAAAATTTCACTGACACTGTAAAGGCCAAGGCTCTCGGACAGAATGTACTTACGGCGATTAAGCCCGGTGAGTTGATGGTCAAGATTGTCCATGACGAGTTGACAGCTCTTATGGGCGGCGAAGCGACACAGCTCACACTCAAAGAAAAGCCTTCGATTGTTTTGATGTCGGGTCTTCAGGGTTCCGGTAAGACTACGTTCTCGGGCAAATTGGCCAAACGCCTCAAAAGCGAAAAGGCTATGCGCCCGTTGCTTGTTGCCTGCGACGTGTACCGTCCGGCCGCTATCGACCAGTTGAAAGTATTGGGAGAATCTATCGAAGTGCCTGTATTCACGATTGAAGGCTCGAAGGATCCTGTTGACATCGCTAAAAAGTCAATTGACTATGCTCGCGCAAATCATAATGATTTGATTATCATTGATACCGCCGGACGTTTGGCTGTCGACGAGCAGATGATGGATGAAATCGAGGCTATCAAGAAAGCTGTCAAGCCTACCGAGATTTTGTTCGTCGTGGATGCCATGACTGGTCAGGATGCCGTTAATACTGCGCGTACGTTCAACGAACGTCTTGACTTCGACGGTGTGGTTCTCACGAAGCTCGATGGCGATACTCGTGGTGGCGCCGCTCTTTCTATCAGGACCGTCGTTGACAAGCCTATCAAGTTTATCGGTACAGGTGAGACGCTTGACGGTATAGAGATATTCCACCCCAACCGTATGGCTGACCGTATCTTGGGTATGGGTGATATCGTTTCGCTCGTCGAAAAGGCACAACAGCAGTTCGATGAAAAGGAAGCTGAAGAACTCGCCAATAAACTACGCAAGAATCAATATACGTTTGTCGATTTCTACAAGCAGATTCAGCAGATAAAGAAGATGGGTAACATCAAGGATCTCGCTTCGATGATTCCCGGTGTAGGTAAGGCTATAAAGGATATAGACATCGACAACGATGCATTCAAGGGTATTGAAGCTATCATCAATTCTATGACTCCGATTGAACGTGAAAAGCCCGAGATTATCAAGGGTACTCGCGTGAAGCGTATCGCCGACGGTTCCGGTACCACTATTCAGGAGGTTAATCGTCTGCTCAAGCAATTCAGCCAAACGCGTGAGATGATGCGCAAAGTCGGTTCCATAAAGAATCCGATGGCTGCTATGCGCGGATTGAAGGGTATGCGAGGCCTTGGAGGTATGCCCGGAATGCCCGGTAAACTTAAATAATAGTTTTAACCACATAATCACACAATTATGCAATTAATTGACGGCAAGGCTACATCGGCCGCCATTAAGACTGAGATAGCGGCAGCAGTTGCCGAACGTACGTCAAGAGGCCTCAGACAACCGCATTTGGTAGCGGTACTCGTCGGCCATGACGGCGGTAGCGAGACATACGTTGCCAACAAAGTAAAAGCGTGCGAAGCGTGCGGTTTTAAATCGACGGTGATACGTCGTGAAGATACCGTCACTGAGGAAGAGCTGCTCGGATTGATCGAGCAGTTGAACAACGATGCCGATGTTGACGGTTTCATCGTTCAGTTGCCTCTGCCGCGCCATATCGACGAGCAGAAAGTGACAATGGCTGTAAATCCGGATAAGGATGTCGATGGTTTTAACCCCGTCAACGTCGGGCGTATGAGTCTCGGACTTCAGTGCTATCCGTCGGCAACACCGGCAGGCATTGTAGAATTGCTGAAACGTTATGGAATAGAAACACGAGGCAAACATTGTGTGATTATCGGCAGAAGCAATATCGTAGGTAAACCTCTCGGCATTATGATGATGCAGCGAGGTATAGATGCAACAGTTACTGTTTGCAACAGTGCCACGCCAGACTTGGCTTCCATTACACGGACTGCTGATATTCTTGTAGCCGCTCTCGGTCGCCCCGGATTTGTAACGGCCGATATGGTTAAGGACGGAGCTGTGGTGATTGATGTCGGTACAACTCGTGTGCCGGATTCTACACGAAAGAACGGATTCCGTCTTAGCGGCGATGTCGATTTTGAAAATGTAGCATCTAAGTGTTCGTTTATAACCCCTGTCCCCGGTGGTGTCGGGCCTATGACGATTGCTATGCTGATGCTCAATACCTTGAAGTCGGCAATGCTTACACGTCCGTAGTATGCTCGGCATTGTATTACCTCTGCTGATAACTCTCTCGTCATTGCTGTTCGGCAATGACGAGGCGGAGATTGTCTTCGCGGGTGATGCAATGATGCACCAAGGGCAACTTGATGACGCACGCCGAAGCGACGGTTCGTACGATTATTCCGAATACTTCGGTGCGCTAACTCCTTACGTTCGCTCGGCTGATTATGCCGTAGTGAATCTTGAAACGCCCGTAGCCGGAGCCCCATACTCCGGCTATCCGTGTTTTAATTCGCCGTCGAGTTATATCGATGCGTTGGCAGATGCCGGATTTGATATGTTCCTCACTGCCAATAATCATACGCTCGACCGTCGAGACAGAGGTCTGAGAGCCACAATAGATTCTCTTGCGGTTCGCGGGC
Organism: uncultured Bacteroidales bacterium; assembly: GCA_937995285.1. Lineage (GTDB taxonomy): Bacteria > Bacteroidota > Bacteroidia > Bacteroidales > Muribaculaceae > CAG-873. Next base: position 27,546 of record CALKKU010000149.1, read on the forward strand.
TTGACCATATCGGAACGTATAAGAATCCTGCAGAACGCAGTGGCAGATTGCCTTTTGTCAAGGATATAAACGGCATCCGTGTTGGCTTTTTGAATTATACCTACGGTACTAATGGCATTAAAGTTCAAGGCGATGTTGTTGTCGATTATATTGATCGCAAGACTATCAGCCGTGATGTGGATGCCTTGCGCAGTGCTAAAGTTGATATTATTATCGCTTGCGTGCATTGGGGTATCGAGTATAAATTGATTAATAATCAAGAACAACAGTCTCTTGCACAGTATCTGCAATCTCTTGGCGTAGAGATTATTGTCGGCGGTCATCCGCATGTGATACAGCCGATGCATCTTACGACTGGTGAGGACGGGCGTAAACGGCTGTTGGTCTATTCGCTCGGCAACTTCATTTCCAATATGAAAACGTGCGATACTCGCGGAGGCGCAGTGTTGAAGTTGCGTTTGACAAGGCGTGATGACGGCGCTGTGGATATAACCGATGCATCGTATCGGTTGGTTTTTACCGAGCCTGCTGATGGCAATCATGGCTTCAGACTTCGTTGGGCAACTCGGAGTGCTGACAGTCGTGCTTCTCAATTTGTGCGTTCAGCTCGAAATATATTCGACAAATATAATACCGGAATAAAAGAAGATGTTCCGGTGGTACTCTAATTTAAAAAAATGTTAAAACATCTTTTAAGCTTAGTTGTCGGCCTTGCTTTCTGTGCAAGCATTGAGGCAGCGCCGCATTCCTACGTTGAAGTAGACAGCATCACAAACAATCTGCAAGACTTTGACTATTTGGCTTCGTACACAGAGGCCAACTACGTCGCATTTCCGGCTATCATAGCCGGCGGATTTGGCGAGCAATATCGTGACATGAAAATGTCGCTGAGAGATAGCGTAGCCTCCGGAGATATGGGAATCAAGCAGGCTGCCTGCGAATACGTGTACTGGTTTAACTCGGGATTCGATGCTCACTACTATGTCGACGAACACCTCTTTTGGCAGGTCTATAAAAGAAAAGACACTCCCGACTATAAGGGCATGATGGAGGAGTATAATCCGCAGAAGCTCAGCACCCGCATCGACAAGAAGTCGTGGCTGATTCGCGTTCCGTCATGTGTCGGAGATAATCCTACATTTGAATGGGTGGCAAATGCTGTAGAGGAGTTCCAAAAGAGCAAATGCAAAAATCTCATCATAGACATCCGCGGGAACTCAGGTGGCAGCGATGAGATTTGGACGCCTTTATTACCATTGCTAATCGATCACAAGGCTCTTGTCGAGGAAGAATATTGGTTCAGAAATACATATGACAACATCTACAACAATCCGATGCATGATTGGTTGGTGTCGAATATATCTGATATTGACAGCGCAGACAAGTCATTTCTGCTGTTCGGCTCTGACGAAGATGAAGGCGATGAAGATGAAGAAATTCCGGAACACGATGCCGGTATCCATATATCGTTCATAATCGATCGTCGTACGGCAAGTTCGGCAGAGACAATCCTGCGAGTTGCTAAAAATTTCACAGCGCGCGAACGATACACGATTTATGGTAAAGAAAACAGTGCCGGCGCGGCCGAGACAGGTAATCTGATGCCGTTCCACCTTCCTCACAGCGGAATCCAAATTTTCTATCCGGTAGTCGTATCATCGGCTTTTTTAAGCAGCGAGCAATATAACGGAGCATCAGGTATCCAACCGGATGTGAAAATAGAATTGCCCTACCCTGAGAAGCTCACAGATAATACCGACAGTTGGGTGTTGTTCGTGGCTCGACAAGGCAAATAGGATATTTGCTTAATCCGCATTTTTTTGCTAATTTTGCGGTCTGAAAAAGGTAAAAAATATATCATATAATTATTTCATAATAAAATGAGAAAAAATATTGTAGCCGGAAACTGGAAGATGAACACAACTCTCCAGGAAGGCGTAAAACTCGCTGAAGAAGTAAATGCCGCTCTTGGTACATTCAAGCCCAACTGCGATGTGATCATCTGCACTCCGTTCACCCACTTGGCATCGGTTGCCGCCGTTATCGATCAGAATAAGCTCGGTCTCGGTGCTGAAAACTGCGCAAACCAGGTAAAGGGTGCATACACCGGCGAAGTATCTGCCGCTATGGTTGCTTCGACAGGCGCAACATATGTAATCCTCGGTCACTCGGAACGTCGTCAGTACTACGGTGAAACATCCGCAATCCTGAGCGAAAAGCTCGCACTTGCTCTTCAGAACGGTCTTACACCTATCTTCTGCATTGGTGAAGTCCTCGAAGAACGCGAAAACGGCACATACAACGACGTTGTGAAGAAGCAGATCGAAGATGCTCTCTTCAACCTCTCTGCTGAAGATTTCTCGAAAATCATCCTCGCATACGAACCCGTATGGGCTATCGGTACAGGCAAGACAGCTACTGCCGACCAGGCAGAAGATATGCACGCTCACATCCGCAACACCATCGCTGCAAAGTATGGTAAGGAAGTAGCCGACAACACCTCTATTCTCTACGGCGGTTCGTGCAAGCCTTCAAATGCTGCCGAACTCTTTGCCAAGCCCGACGTTGACGGTGGCCTCATCGGTGGTGCCGCTCTCAAGTGCGAAGACTTTATGGGTATTGTCAAGGCATTCTAAATCCCATAATCCATAATTGTGCGGCTGCGATATTTTTACTATATTTGCAGCCGCATAATAATTTTAAATACGTGCAATATGAAGTTATCGCGTCTGTTGTTTTTATCGTTGATCACCTTGGTGAATACCAATGTGTATGCTACCGAACCTGATACAACCACCACGATTGTCAAGGAGATTTCAAACCAAGGCAATATTGTGGTTGACGTGCCTGATGCATTGCTCCCGCGTCTGATGCCTTCAGCCGATAAAGAGCAGACGACTGATGAACAAACGACTGCGAAACCGACTGCACCGACATCACGTTCGGGTTATCGCATATTGGTGTATGAAGACAACAATGTGCGCACGGCAAAACATTCAGCTCAGGCACGTCGTCAGCAAGTGGCCGGCCGTTTCCCCGAGTTCAGGACTTACCTTGAGTTCAACTCTCCGTATTGGCGAGTTAAGTTGGGAGATTTCAAAACACGTTCGGAAGCTCAATCGGCGCTTACATCAATACGTCAGGCTTTCCCCTCGTACGGTTCGCAACTTCGTGTAGTACGTGATAAAATTAATCTTTGAGAAATATAATGTCTTTAGACTTTTCCAATATATCCGCTTTGTCCGACGAGCAGCGCATCAATCTGATAGCCGAACGTGTGAGTGACATAATTGCCCTAATGGGAGAGGATGTCGCACGTGAAGGATTGGTGAAGACTCCGCAGCGTGCGGCCAAGGCGTTGTACTATCTTACATCAGGTTATCGTTCAAATGCAGCGGAAACTCTGTCCTCGGCACTGTTCGAGCATGACGGCTCGAAAGTGGTGATTGTTAAGGATATAGAGTTCTATTCATTGTGCGAGCACCACATTCTGCCATTTTACGGCAAGATATCGGTTGCATATTTGCCTGGGAAGAAGATTGTGGGTCTGAGTAAATTGGCTCGTGTTGTGGATGCCTGTGCTCGCAAGTTGCAGGTGCAGGAGCGTCTTACACGCGAAATATGCGACATCGTACGCAGTACGCTTGATGCAAAAGGCGTACTTGTGGTGTGCGAAGCTCAGCATATGTGCATGAAGATGCGAGGTGTTGAGAAACAGGATTCGTCAACGACCACCTTCGAGTATAACGGCGATTTTGACGAAGATTCGGCATTGCGTCGTGAAGTCCTTGATGCATTGCGTTAATCGTAATGACATTTTTGATTTGTAACCGATATGAGCAAGTATATATTTGAATTACCGATGAAGGTTCGTGATTATGAAGTCGATTCCGAAGGAATTGTCAATAATGCCGTGTACCTTCATTACTTGGAGCATACTCGCCATGAGTTCTGTCAGTGGGCAGGGCTGTCATTTCGCGATATGCATGCACAAGGTATAGATCCGGTGCTGTCGCGAGTTGAGATCGATTATCGCAAGCCGCTGCGGTTGGGCGATTCGATGGTTAGCAAATTGGCAGTGTCGCGCAAAGGTCCGCTGTTTGTGTTTATTCAAGATATTTTTACGCCTGAAGGCGATGTTGTCGTAAAAGCGATTGTAAATGTCGCCACGATGATCAACGGCCGCTTGTCGCGCGGAGAAGTGTTGTTTGAACACTTTAAGAAGTACTTGCAAGACTGATATGGATAAAGACATCTCGTTGGCTCGTCGCATTGCGTTTTCAACGCTCAAGGGTGTGTCGGTTCCCCAACTTATCGGGGTACTCGATACGTTGAGTGATGTCGACAGTTTTTTTGAGATGTCTCAGCGCGAATTGTGCGGATTGCTTGGATTTAACGCTCCGTTTTGCAGCGAGGATTATCGTAAGAAGATTGTTGCTGAAGCGATGACAGAGGTGGGCTTCGTAAACAAGAATAATGTACGAGTGCGTTTTTATGGTGAAGTCGACTACCCTACTCGCTTGATGCAGTGCTACGATGCTCCGATAGCCTTATATTCAATCGGCAGCGCGGATATTAATGCAAAGCATATAATAAGCGTTGTAGGCACGCGCCGTGCGACATCATACGGAGTTGACTTTACCAACAACTTTATTGCGGAATTATCTGAGACTGTTGACGATTTGTTGGTTATCAGTGGATTGGCATACGGTATTGATGTGGCCGCTCATAGAGGTGCTTTAAAAGCGAATGTCCCGACTGCGGCTGTTGTAGCGCACGGGCTGAATACAATATATCCTGCTGATCATCGTAATGTGGCCGCCAACATTGTTAACACAGGCGGTTCAATAATATCGGAATACAAATCTGATGCGGCCATACATAAAGGCAATTTCTTGGCTCGCAACAGAATAGTCGCCGGTTTGAGCGATGTTGTCATAGTTGTGGAGAGTGCCCGCAAGGGCGGTGCATTGGTTACCGCTGATCTTGCCTTCAAATATGACAGAGATGTGTGCGCGGTCCCCGGCAGAGTTACCGACCGTTACAGCCAAGGTTGCAACTCGCTGATTGCACACGATAAAGCACATATATTGAGAGGTGTAAAAGACCTCCTTGAAGTGACCGGTTGGGAAGCAACGCCGCACGAAGGACAACAAGCTTCATTCGATTTCGATAATTTGCCCGCAGAGCAAGTTTCTATCATCGAGTTGCTCCGAGCCAATCCGAATTTTACTACAGCTAATGTCGCAAATTCGCTTGGCATAACCGTAGCTCAGGCAAGTGCGAGACTTACTGAAATGGAAATGGATGATTTACTCACTGCCATTCCCGGTGGAACATTCCAATTGATGGTTTAATACCGCAATTGTTTAAATATATAATTTATCAAACACAATTTTAATAAACACCATAACCATGGAAAAGAAAGTTATTCCTCCTTCAGAGTTTATTATCAATCCCGACGGGACGGCATTCCACATTCATCTGCTGCCCGAGCAACTGACCGACCGTATAATTCTTGTCGGTGATCCGGCTCGTGTGAATATGGTCGCAGAGTTCTTCGACACGAAGACATTCGATGTATCGTCGCGTGAATTTCATACAATCGGCGGTACATACAAGGGTAAACCTATCACGTGTATCAGCCACGGCATCGGCCCTGACAACATCGACATCGTCATAAACGAACTTGATGCGTTGGCAAATGTTGACTTCAAGACACGCGAAGTACGAGACAATCTGCGTCAACTCACGATGGTGCGTATCGGTACATCGGGCGCTCTTCAACCCGAGCTCACACTTGGTACACCGGTTATTGCTGAAAAGTCAATCGGTTTCGACGGCGTGCTCAATTACTATGCAGGTCGTAACGAAGTTTCGGACTTGGACTTTGAGCACGCAATGTGTGAACACACCAAGTGGAATCCTCTGTGGGCAAAGCCCTATGTAGTAGATGCCGATGCCGATCTTGTAGCTCAAATCGGCGGTGACGATATGGTGCGAGGTAACACTATCTCGGCTGTAGGTTTCTATGGCCCTCAGGGACGCGAGGTTCGCTTGCCGCTTGCCAATCCCGATCTGAATCGTCTTATCGAAAGTTTTGAATACAAAGGACGCCATATTACCAACTACGAAATGGAAAGCGCTCCGCTCGCCGGTCTTGGCCGCCTGATGGGGCACCGTTGCATGACCGTATGTTCAATCATCGCCAACCGTTTTAACAACGATGCCAACCCCAACTACAAGTCAGGCATCCGCGACCTCATCGCAACAGTGCTTGAACGCATCTAAGACGTTCTGCATATATAAAAAAGCATCTCGGGCCACAAGCCCGAGATGCTTTTTTATACAGTCGCAAGATATTATTTCTTGATATTCGGTTCTTCGAGACCGTAGCCGTTCTTGCTGTTCATTATTTTAAGCCATATGCCGAAAATCAATGCAAGTACGCCGAGCGATGCAAAGATAAGCATAGGCACAGTGTAATTGTACTGCAGAGGATCTGTGATACCGGGATTTGCTTTTTCAACGACGTTGCCGATGATAATCGGGAAGAGGCAAAGGCCTACATTCTGAACCCAGAAGATAAGCGAGTATGCACTGCCGAGATAGCGCTGATCCATAATTTTCGGAATCGACGGCCACAATGCGGCAGGAACCAAAGAGAATGATATGCCCAGCACTACAATTGCCGTGTATGCAAGCCATGTCTCGGGGCATGCAGGCAGTAACAGCGCGAAAGTCAGGTGGCATGCTATCATCAGTACAGCGCCGAGAATGAGCATCGTCGCACCGCGGCCGATGTTATCAAGGAATGCGCCGAGGAACGGAGTGAGAGCTGCCGCACCGATCGGGAACCAACGGAAGATGTCGGCTGCGCTTTGTTCATCCATTCCAAGGGTGCACTGAAGCATATTGGTGGCGAAGCGCTGGAACGGGAAGATGGCAGAGTAGTAGAGCACGCAAAGCATAGCGATTACCCAGAACAATTTGCTCGAAAGAATTTTGGCGACATCGCTTACCTTGAATTCATCCTCAGATGAAGTCTCACTCTGAACATCGCCACGTTGTGCGGTGATTTGCTTGTCAAGGCGTGTGTCCATAAATGTGAACACAATGTAAGAAATAAGTCCGATAAGCAGGAGTACGGTGCAGAAGGCAACAGGGATGACAACCGTCTGTTCGCCCATCCATCCGGCAAGTGCGGGAGATATTGAGAATATGGCGAATACGCCGACGCGAGCGAGTGCCATTTCAAGACCCATAGCAAGAGCCATTTCATGACCCTCAAACCACTTGGCCAAAGTCTTGGAA
>CALKKU010000150.1 GCA_937995285.1 uncultured Bacteroidales bacterium
CTACCCGACCGTCGCCGACGCCCTCCAAGCCGCCCTTATCGACACCGAAAGTACCTCCGAGTCCGACACCACAATCTTCGTCGGCGGCTCCACATTCGTCGTCGCCGACCTCCTCGCCGCACTCGGGAAGTGAGCGTTTCAGAGTTTCGATGGAAAAATATGTTACGTAACATATAAATTTTTATCCTCCGTCTCAAGAATAATACGTAAATTGCGGTCGATAAACTTCAACCATTTGAAACTCCAAAACGCTCTAATAACATGAAAGTTTATAAAACTAACGAAATCAAGAACATAGCCTTGCTTGGTAGCAAAGGCTCGGGTAAAACCACACTCGCCGAAGCGATGCTCCTCGAGTGTGGAGTTATAAAACGTCGCGGTACTGTCGAAGCAGGCACAACCGTTTGTGACTACTTCCCCGTAGAAAAAGAATACGGCTCATCAGTATTCTCGACCGTCTTCTATGCCGAATTCAACGGCAAGAAGCTCAACGTCGTCGACTGCCCCGGAGCCGATGACTTCGTTGGCAACGCCATCACAGCCCTCAACGTTTCCGACACCGGCGTCATCGTCGTCAACGGACAGTATGGCGTCGAAGTAGGCACGCAGAACATCTTCCGCACCGCCTCTTCGCTCCACAAACCCATCATCTTCGCCCTCAACCAACTCGACGGCGAAAAGGCCGACTACGACAACGTCATCGAACAGATGCGCGAAATCTTCGGCCCGAAGGTTACACCAATCCAGTATCCCCTCGCCACAGGCCCCGGCTTCAACTCGCTCATCGACGTCCTCATCATGAAGAAACTCACATTGGGTCCCGACGGCGGCACTCCCACAGTTGAAGACATCCCCGCCGACCAGCACGATCGCGCTCAGGAACTCCACAAAGCACTCGTCGAGGCAGCAGCCGAAAACGACGAATCGCTTATGGAAAAATTCTTCGAGACCGAACACCTCACTGAAGACGAACTCCGCCTCGGCGTCCGCAAAGGCCTCATCGACAACTCCATCCTCCCCGTATTCTGCGTCAGCGCAGGCAAGGACATGGGCGTGCGCCGTATGATGGAATTCCTCGGCAACGTCGTACCCTTCGTCGACGATATGCCCGCACCCGTCAACACCGCAGGTGAAGAAGTGAAGCCCGATCCCGAAGGCCCCCTGAGCCTCTACATGTTCAAGACCACCATCGAACCCCATATCGGTGAAGTCAGCTACTTCAAAGTGATGTCGGGCACACTCCACGCAGGCGACGACCTCGACAACGTCACCCGAGGCTCCAAGGAGCGCCTTGCTCAGATCTACTGCGTATGCGGCCAGATCAAGACTCCCGTCGACACCCTCGTTGCAGGCGACATCGGCGCAACAGTCAAACTCAAAGACGTACGCACCGGCAACACCCTCAACCAGAAGGGTTGCGACTACGAATACGACTTCATCAAATACCCCGCGCCAAAATATCAGCGCGCCGTACGCCCCGTCACCGAGAGCGACGCCGAAAAACTCAACGGCATCCTCACCCGTATGCACGAAGAAGATCCCACTTGGGTCATCGAACAGTCCAAAGAACTCAAGCAGACCATCCTCTCCGGCCAGGGCGAATTCCACCTCCGCACACTCAAGTGGCGTGTCGAAAACAACGACAAGCTCCCCATCATATTCGAAGAACCCAAGATTCCCTATCGCGAGACAATCACCAAGGCCGCGCGTGCCGACTACCGCCACAAGAAGCAATCGGGCGGCGCAGGCCAATTTGGCGAAGTACACCTCATCGTAGAACCCTACACAGAAGGTATGCCCGCACCCGACACATATCGCTTCGGCAACCAGGAATTCAAAATGAACGTCCGCGACACACAGGAAATACCCCTCGCATGGGGCGGCAAACTCGTCGTTTGCAACTGCATCGTCGGCGGCGCCATCGACGCACGCTTCATCCCCGCCATCGTCAAAGGCCTTATGGACCGCATGGAACAAGGTCCCCTCACCGGCTCCTACGCTCGCGACGTACGCGTATGCATCTACGACGGCAAGATGCACCCCGTCGACTCCAACGAAATCTCCTTCCGCCTCGCGGGTCGCAACGCTTTCTCCGAAGCATTCCGCAACGCCAACCCCAAAGTCCTCGAACCGGTCTACGACGTCGAAGTATTCGTACCCGCCGACGTTATGGGCGACGTCATGAGCGACCTTCAGGGACGCCGCGCCATCATCATGGGTATGGCCAGCGAAAACGGCTTTGAAAAGATTTCGGCCAAAGTTCCTCTGAAAGAAATGGCAAGCTACTCCACCGCCCTCAGCTCAATCACCGGCGGCCGCTCGTCATTCACCATGAAGTTCGCCTCGTACGAACTCGTGCCCGGCGACGTTCAGGAACGCCTCCTCAAGGAATACGCCGAGAAGTCGAAAGACGAAGAATAATAGTAGGTTTTTATGAAATAAGCCAGAAAATAGTTCTTTTTTCATAGAGCAGTGCGGAGTCGCGAGACCCCGCACTGCTATTTAGTAGGGTGTAGGGGCGAGCCTGTGGCCCGCCCGCCGTCGCGCACTGTCTATCGCCGCACCACACTTCTGTCGCGATAGTTACATATTCTTAAAAAAGCGCCCGATATTTACAAATATTAACACGGGGGGGGGTAAAAACCGTCAATTTTTTAGGTAAATTTGCATCATAAATAAAAATCAATAAACCATAATTTATGAAAATCCTTATCAACAATTCAAAAATTGTTGCAAGTCTGCTTGCGCTGGGACTGACAGCAGCCGCAACCGGATGTACCGACAACGATTACGATTTGTCGGACGTCGACGCCACGATTGGCATTGGCGGCGACAAACTGCAACTCCCGACCAACGACACCGAAAGCATTATGCTCGACGATATTCTTGAGCTCAACAACAGCGACCTTATTTCGGTAGACGAAAACGGCGACTACACATTCAGCAAAGACGGCGGCGACGTAGCACCGTCGCATCCGACAATCAGCAAGGTTGTCGTGCAAAAAACAAGCATCAACAACAACTTCCGAGTGGAAATACCCGTTTCATCATTCGTCACATCGTCTTCACACAACGTCGCAAGCAAAACTAAGCTCGACCGTGAAGTGTTCGTTGAAGGCAAGACAGCCGAATTCAAATACCGAGGCAGTGCACCATACGAAATCCGCGAACTGTCATCGGCCAAGGTTTCGTCTGACATCAACATCCGCGTGAATATGACAAGCGAACTGAAGCAAGCCGTGCCAGTGTTCAAGACCCTCACACTCACCTTGCCTTCGTATATGAAACTCGACATAAAGAACTGCTCGCCCGTACAGCCCGAATACGATGCAGCCAATGGTATCGTGACGTTCCGCAACGTACAGAGCTCGGCCGACATTTATATCAACGCCACTCTTTCACGTCTCGATTTCACAGGCGAATCCACTGCCGACAGCAGCCTTAAACTCAACGCCGGCATCGACGGAGCCGACGGCACCGTCGACCTCAACGGCAGCGCAAATATGGGCGTATCATTCGACGAAGTAAACGTAGAGGGCGGCATACCGACAAGCAACCTCTACATTTCATCGGTCATGACCATGGGGCCGATAACCATTTCGGAAGCAACCGGCAAGTTCGATCCGGAAATCACCCTTAGCGACCTCGGCAGCTTCGACATCAACGACGTCCCCGACTTCCTCACCGACAGCGAAGTGTGCATCAATCTCTACAGCCCCGCAATCGACCTTAATATCACAAGCGACATCGATGTGGCCGGCTTTGTATCCGGAACACTCATCGCCGAAGACGAGAACGGCGCCGAAATGGCACGTGTTGCAATACCGCAAATGCCCGTAAAGCCTGCGGCCGAAACTCGCATACACATCTGCAAGCAAGCCGACGGCATCGACCGAAGCCTTTACGACGTGGTAAATGTCGTGCCCGAACTCTCCGACATTCTGAAGACAATCCCCAAGCACATCCGCTTCGTTGCCGAAGCCAAAGCTGATGCCTCTCGCGAAGGCACCATAACACTCGGCAAGCAGTACACCATCGCGCCTAAATACTCTATGTCGGCTCCGCTCGCATTCGACGAAGGCGCACGCATCGTCTACACCGACTCATTCGACGGATGGAACGACGACATCGACAAACTCAGTTTCGCCGACGGCTCATACCTGGAACTGTCGTCCGACATCGAAAACAAAATGCCCGCATATCTCAACGTAAGCGCATATGCCATCGACATTAACGGCGAAGAAATACCGCAGAGCAACATCCGCGTCGACGTGTCCAATTCGGTGAAAGCATCCGCCGACGGCGTCACTGCCGTGACCACTCCCCTCACCATACAACTCCACGAAGTACAAAAGGGCGCCCTGAAGGATGTTGACGGCCTTATGTTCCGTGCCGAAGCGGCATCAGGCGAAGGTACTGAAAGCATTGTCGGCACTACCATCAACGCCTACAAGCACACTCTCACCCTGCGCAACATCAAGGTGAAACTCGTCGGCAAGATTATCGCGGACCTTAACTAAACAAAGCAACACGACAGAATAATAGAATATGAAAATATTGACTAAATATATACTTGCCGCATCGCTTGCAGCCGTATGCTCAAGCGCCATGGCTCAGGGGCTCAACTCAGGATATTTCATCAACGACTACAAATTCCGCCACACCATGAACCCCGCCTTCGGCAACGAGCAGAACTATGTGTCAGTCCCCGTACTCGGCAACATCAATGTGCGCACACAAGGCAACTTCGGCCTGGGCGACGTACTCTTCGACAACCCGCGCTGCGGCATCGACAGCGATAAGAAGAAAACGACATTTATGAACCCGTACATATCCGCTGC
>CALKKU010000151.1 GCA_937995285.1 uncultured Bacteroidales bacterium
GAGAAATGTGCCCGAGCCGCACATCGGGTCGACCAACGGCGATTCGCCGCGCCAACCGCTGAGCATGATGATGCCGGCTGCAAGCACTTCGTTGATAGGCGCTTCGGTCTGAGCCACACGATAGCCGCGCTTGTGGAGCGACTCGCCCGACGAGTCGAGCGACAGCGTCACGTCATTGCCCGAGATATGTACGTTGATCATCGCATCGGCATCCTGCAGGCGCACGCCCGGGCGCTTGTCTTCGCCGTAGCGATCCTTGAACCAGTCGACGATGGCGTCCTTCACACGGTATGTCACAAAGCGGCTGTGCTTGAACTCGTCGCTGTTGGCGACGGTGTCGATAGCGAAAGTCTTGTCAACATCGAGCATCGTGCTCCAATCATATTCCTTCACCTGCTCATAGAGGTCGTCGGCATCCGAAGCACGAAATTTGTAGAATGGCTTGAGAATACGCAGCGCGGTGTGGCACGCGAGGTTGGCTTTGTAGAGCATTTTTAAATCGCCCTCGAACGACACCATTCGTCGACCGGGGACCACGTTTTCAGCGCCTAATGAGCGCAATTCTTCGGCCAACACGCCTTCCAATCCTTGGAAAGTCTTGGCTACCATTTCAAATTTATTCTCCATTGTTGTCAGGTTTCGCTTATTTTTCGCAAAGTTACGAATTTCCGACCGATAACGAAACATTCTTGCTACCGCTTTTTGTAACGAGGGCGTTGCACATTAAAGACATGCGAAACGCTCGCCACTACTTGATATAGTCGGGAATCACCGATCGGCAATCTTCAATATACTTGCGGATGCCGTAATCTTCGAGAATCGTCGCTGCCGGCGGATTTTGTGCTTCGAGCAGGTCATTCATTTTCGTCAGCAGTTCGCGTGCCCCCTTGTAGTCACAAACGTTGAGCGAGGCGTTAACGGCGTAGGCGAGTGCGGTGTATGTGTTTTCGGGACGCCGTATAGTGCTGCCTTCTTCGGCGCTGTCAAAGAGTATAATGGCCAACGAATATTCCTGCTTGTCGATATGCATGCGCATTCGCAGCAGGTTGTGTTTGAGATCGTTGCCGGTCATTTCTTTGTAGACCTTGAATACGGCCTCGACGTTGTCGTAGGCTGTGCCGCCGTAGGCGACGTCGGCAAGGGCTTGCCACTCGATTTCGTCGACGGGGTGCTGCTCGAAGAACTCGCGCAAGTGCTGTTCGATGTCGGGATTCTCGTACTGTATGGCACGGCTCATCACCTGATACGATCCCGGGTTGGCCTTCATTATTTGGCTGCATATCTCCACGAGGTCGGTGACACGAATGAGTTTTACATTCAGTAGTGAAGCCAATGAATCGAGTATCAGTGTGTTCACCTCCTCGTCATTCGGGTCAATATTGAACGACGTGGTCAGTTGAGCAAAATATTCGTTGAGATTTTTGACATCTGACATATCTTCGCCGCTGCGGATTATGCAGGCTTTCATTTTGTGGGCGAGAGCCGACTTGGGGTCGATGGCGAGCGCCATATCTGCGGCCGAACAGGCTTCGTCGTGTCGCCCGGCCTGTTCGCATTGCGATGCGAGCATCACCCAATAGGCGAGGCCGTAAGGCTCAAGTTCGGTGAGTTGTTCGAGTACAGATATGCATATGTCGTGGAGATTGTCGGTCTCGGCGGCAACGGCAATCTCGAACAGGAGCGTTGGCATGTAGTCGACACGCGTCTTGAGCATCTCGATATTGTCGTAGATCCACTGCTCCACGCGCAGGTCGCGAGCGAGCTGCACGAATTGCACTACTTCCTCATCGGCCGTGAGGCGATTTTTGCGCACAAAGCTATCGAGCATCGCAGCCGCTTCCTCACGCGTGCCGTGAAAGTCGGTCATCCGCATTATCTGCCACAGAATGTCGCCGTCGCTGTCGCCGTCGCTGTCGCCGTCGGCTTTGCGGCGGTCGATCATATAGCGGTCGAAAGCGTCGGTATCGATCCACCGACGATAGAATATGGCCTTGCGGTCGAGGAGTTGGCGGTCGTCGGGATAAAGACGCGCTGCAAGCATCAGAACCTCGGAGCGGACATACTCGTCGCCGACGTCGCCGGCGGTGTCGAATATGGTCGCAAGATCTGCTGCCGAATAGTAGCGTTCGGCCACGGGAAGCGCGGGATCTGCCCGAAATCGTTCGAGCAGTTCGTCGCGTTCGTTATCGTTGTTGGGGTTGATGTCCAAATCAGCCTTGTTTCTGAACCTTCTCCCAAGTGTCGCGCAGACCGATGGTGCGGTTGAACACGAGGTGCTCTGCCGTCGAATCGTAGTCGGGTGTGAAGTAGCCTATGCGCTGGAATTGGAACTTGGTGCCGCGTTCGGCGTGTTCGGCCACGAACGGCTCTACCTTGATTTGCTTTACGATGAGCGATTCGGGGTTGAGCATCTCGCGGAAGTCGCGGTCGGGTTCGGCTGCCGGATTTTCCACATCGAAGAGACGGTCATAGATACGAGCCTCGGCATCGACTGCGTGGCGAGCCGATACCCAGTGGAGAGTGCCTTTCACCTTGCGGTTGGCACCCGGCATACCGCTGAGGGTGTCGGGGTCGTAGGTGCAGTGGATTTCGACGATGTTGCCCTCGGCATCCTTCACTACATCCTCGCACTTGATGATGTAGGCGCCTTTGAGGCGAACTTCGCTGCCCGGAGCGAGACGGAAGAACTTCTTGGGCGGATTCTCCATAAAGTCTTCGCGTTCGATATATATTTCGCGCGAGAACGGCATTTCGTGTACGCCGCTGCCCTCCTGTTCCGGGTTGTTTTCCATCACCACGGTTTCAACCTTGTCCTCGGGGTAGTTGGTGATAACCACCTTGACAGGATTGATGACGCCCATCACGCGAGTGGCTATGCGGTTGAGGTCTTCGCGCACGGCATGTTCGAGGAGGCTTACCGAGTTGAGAGCTTCGTATTTGGTGTAGCCGATGGTGTCGATGAAGTTGCGAATTGATGCCGGAGTGTAGCCGCGGCGACGCATACCCGAGATGGTCGGCATGCGGGGATCGTCCCAGCCCGATACAAGACCTTCCTTGACGAGCGTGAGCAACTTGCGCTTGCTCATCACGGTGTAGGTGAGGTTGAGACGGTTGAACTCGATCTGGCGCGGACGATATGTCTCGTCGGCAAGTTCGTCGACGAAGTAGTCGTAGAGCGGACGGTGAGGTACGAACTCGAGTGTGCAGATAGAGTGGGTCACACCCTCGAAGTAGTCGCTTTGGCCGTGGGCGAAGTCGTACATGGGATAAACTTTCCATGTGGTGCCGGTGCGGTGGTGGGGGTGCTTGATGATACGATACATAATCGGGTCGCGGAAGTGCATGTTGCTCGACGCCATATCGATCTTGGCGCGAAGCACTCGCGAGCCTTCCTCAAATTCGCCCTGATTCATGCGCAGGAACAGGTCGAGATTCTCTTCCGGTGTGCGGTTGCGGTAAGGACTTTCAGTACCCGGTACCGTCGGTGTGCCTTTCTGTGCGGCGATTTCTTCCGATGTCTGGTCGTCGACGTAGGCCTTGCCTTCCTTGATGAGGCGGCAAGCGAGGTCGAAGAGACGGGGGAAGTAATCTGATGCATAGTATTCGCGGTCGCCCCAGTCGAAACCGAGCCAATGGATATCCTCGCGAATGGAGTCAACGTATTCCACGTCTTCCTTCACGGGATTGGTGTCGTCGAAGCGGAGGTTACACGTGCCGCCGAACTTCTCGGCGACGCCGAAGTCCATACAGATAGCCTTGGCGTGTCCGATATGGAGATAGCCGTTGGGTTCTGGTGGGAAACGAGTGTTCAGTCGCCCGCCGTTCTTGCCGGCCTGCAGATCGTTGTACACTTCTTGTTCGACAAAGTTAAGTCCACGAGGTTCGTTGGTTTCGTTAGAGTTGATTTCGGCCATATTACGTATGTATTTATCAAGGTGCAAAGTTAATAAAAAGATTTGAAAACGAAATTACGACTGCCCGAAACTTGCATTTTAGAGAATTAAAAACGTCAAAAATGCGCATTTTAACGAATTACAAATCGCTAAAATATGCATTTTAACGAATTAGAAACATTTAAAACGCGCATTTTAACGAATTAGAAAATTATGAATATATTGT
>CALKKU010000152.1 GCA_937995285.1 uncultured Bacteroidales bacterium
ACATTTTTCACATATAAAGATATAACAACATTATCAGGGACAACTGACAGAATAATAATATTAACAACTGTATCTACAATGAAAAAATTAGCGGCAGCAATTGCCATTGCACTCGCTTCGACAGCAGCACCTGTCGGAGCACAAGTATTCAACCACCTCGGAGCCGGCATAGGCGTCGGCACGACCGGTGTGTCGGTCGAATTGGCCACCCCAATCACATCGTTTGTACAAATGCGTGCAGGCGTATCGTATATGCCCGGCATCACATTCCATGCCGATGCCGACTACACATACACCATTCCAAGTGTCGGACAGCAACAAGGCACAGTCGACCTCAAGGGCGATCTCGGCCGAGTTCAGGGACAAGTTATCTTCAACGTTTATCCCATTCCACGTGCAGCGCTCTACGTAGCAGTCGGCGGCTACTTCGGCGGCAACAAACTTCTCAAGATTACCGGGCACAGTGATGAACTCGGTCGTGAAGACGTCAAGGCCGTCATCGGCGACTATCAGATTCCCGCCAACAGCAACGGCGACATCTCGGGCGGTTTCAAGATCAAAGGCTTTCGGCCCTACGTAGGCATCGGCTGGGGACGTATGATTCCCGGCTCACTGCTCAACTTCTCCACCGAACTCGGCGTACAATTCGAGGGACGCCCCGAACTCTACACCGACTACGGCGAAATTGACAAATCGATTACCGAAGACGACAACACATTCAACAAAATTGCCGACGCACTGAAAGTCTACCCCACCCTGACTTTCCGCCTCAACTTCAAAGCATTCTAAACGGCACATATATCGTCGAACAACGAAACAACGCGTTGCAAAGAAAAAGACAGCCGGGCTCCTGCGAGTCCGGCTGTCCTAAAGTTATGGAATTTCAAAAGCGGAATTACTGCTGCAATTTGAAACTGATGGGGAGTGTGTACTGTACCTTCACGGGCTGACCGTTGTTACGGCCGGGCTGCCACTTAGGCATCGATTTTACAAGGCGCATTGCTTCACGGTCGAGAGCCGGGTGACGGCCACGTACCACCTTGACATTTTCAATAGTACCTGTCTTGGAAACTTCGAACTGAACGACTACACGACCTTGCACGCCTTCTTCCGAAGCCTGAGCGGGGTAGTTGAGGTGTTCGCGAAGCCAACGATACATGGCTTCCTGACCACCGATAAATTCGGGCTGCTGTTCTACCATCGCCTGGTTGTAAACCTTTTCAGGCTCGGGTTCGGCGGGCTTTTCAGCGATCACTTCCTGCTTGATGACCTGCTTGTTAAGGTCATTTGTACCTTCAGTGATATCCTGAGCACCGAATTGTGCTTCGTTCTGAGTCATTTCTTCCTGAGACTTCACTTGCTTTGATTCATCAAAGTCTTCGTCCTTTGTGATAAGGAGGTCGGTTACGCGCTGTTCGTTAGCAACTTCTTCCTGAACCACTTCGGGTTCGGGTTCCTGTTCCATAACGACTTGCTCTTCCTGCTGTTCCTCTTCCTGAGTGTCATCACCGGCGAACGTTGCGAGTTCCTGGTCGGTAGATGCATCGGCACCTTCGTCCTCGCCGCGCGAGAATACACCGCTTACGCTGAGGATGAGAAGTGTGAGAATTACAGCAAGAGCAACAACAACGATAACGATTGCACGAGTGTGGCGCTTGGGCGAATCCTGGCGGAGTTCATATGCACCGTACTCTTTGTTCTTGCCTTCGAAGACTATGTCGCACCACTCTTGTGATGAAAGATCTACGTCTTTTGCCATTTTGTTCTAACGGTTAAAGGTTAATAAATCACTTCTTGCGAACAGTGGGACGAATAATCTCTTTACCTGTCTGCTGCTGATAATGCTGAAGCAGGAGGGTATCTGCGTGGGTCGGAAGTTCGATCGAGTAACGCGAGATCTGGTTGATCTGCATTTCGTCGAGAGCGTTGATAAGACCTTCGTAAGTGGTGTTGGGACCGGGCTTGATCACGACAACAGGACGTGTCTTGGTCGAGTCGGAAGCATTCTCCTTAGCGAGCTGGTCGAACTGCTCTTTGGTGATTTCCTTATTTTTCCACTTATCCTTCAGTACAACGTATTCGTTCATAACCTGCTCGTTCTTGTTGCGCAGGATGCGACGGATACCCTGAGGTTCGTGGTTCACGTTGCCGATAAACTGTTCCTGACGGAGATAGTTCTGAGTCATGAAAGTTGTGTCGGCGATACCTTCGTAGTAGTAGATGTTGTGAATGGTCTTGCCGGTTTCAGGATCTACTTTGGGCTTGTCACCTTCGTACTCTGTGTCGAGGATGAGGGTGAGCGCTTCAGATGCTTTGGCCTGTGCCTGCTGTTCCTTCTTTACGTCTTCGTTGGTAGGGAGCACGATCTGCAGGGTCTGCGATTTGATCATGGTCGTACAAAGCATGAAGAAGGTAATCAGAAGCATGTTCATATCCACCATGGGGGTAAAGTCCACATGGATCTGCATCTTCTTCTGGGCACCTTTCTTTTTCTTGCCCTTGTCGGATTGTTCTATTTGAGCCATAATGGGTTTACCTTATCATTTAGTGGGTTCATCTTCTGATTTAAGTGCAGTCATAAGGCTGAACTTGTTGAGCTTCATAGTCTGGAGGTTGTCGAAAACCATCTCGACTGTGGTGAACGGGGTATCCTTGTCGGCCTTGACTGCGATACCTTCGCCCTGACGCATCAGAGCCGCATAGAGGTTCTGAATGCCGAGGCGTTCTTCGTCGCTGAGACCTGCTGTCTGCTCGGTGTTGATACGCTGAGCGACATTGTAGATAGCCTTGAGCCAAATCTGGAAGTCGTTGAGGTTGCCTTCACGGTTCTTGTTGCCGTTGATAGGAATACCGACTTCGGGATTGGTCATATCACCCTGGAACTTGTCGCGCTCGGTAATCGACATCGACAGGAACTTGGGCAGTACGCGGAAAGGCACACCGCACATATTGATCTTGCCGAACTCTGCCACCTGAGCGGTGTTGAGCTGAACGGGATTGTTCTTATGCTGGTCGTTGTAGATACCGATAGCTTCTTCGAGCATCATAACGCGAATCTTTTCGCTTGAGTAGGTCGAGTCTGCATCACCGGTAAACGAGATGAAGAGTTTACCTTCCACCGACGAGGGGTCTTCGAGTTTGCCCGACTTGTCGGCCGACGAAACGAGCACCGTCACCAGGTTGTTGACCGGCACCTTTTCTTCAGATACTGAAGACGGGGTGTAGACGATGGTCGGTTCCTTCTGCAGGAAGGTTGAAGTCAACATGAAGAAAGTAAGCAAAAGAACGGTCACGTCACTCATCGCGGTCATATCGATGAGCGTACTCTTTCTTTTAATTTTTACTTTTCCCATATTTACCTAATTTTATAATGGTTGTTTAAAATCTCGGAAAACAGGGGATTAGTGAGTAGCTGCGAATGTCGAAACGATAGAGAAACCGATTTCGTCGATAGCGTAAGTGAGGTTGTCGATCTTGTTGGTGTAGAAGTTGTAAGAGATAACAGCGAATGCACCGGTTGCGATACCGAAGGCGGTGTTCACAAGTGCTTCAGAAATACCGGTCGAAAGTTCGGTCGAGTCAGGAGCACCTGATTGAGAAAGAGCCTGGAATGACTTGATCATACCGAGCACAGTACCGAGAAGACCGACGAGAGTACCGAGGGTTGTGAGAGTTGCAACGATGGGGAGGTTCTGCTGCAGAGAGGGCATTTCGAGAGCGGTTGCTTCTTCGATTTCCTTCTGGAGAGTAGCGATCTTCTGTTCCTTCGAGAGAACGGTGTTTTCATCCATTTCCTTGTAGCGAACGAGAGCGGCCGATACAACAGCTGCTACCGAACCCTGCTGAGCCTTGCAAAGCTTCTGTGCGCCTTCGATGTCGTTCTTTTCGAGGCAAACCTTTACGTTGGCAACGAACTTTGTGATAGAGCCTTTACCCTTGGCTGAAGAGAGGGCGAACCAGCGTTCGATCGAGATAACGATTACAGTGAGGAAGAGAGTTTGCAGGATAGGCACGATGAAACCGCCTTTGTAAACGGTGCCCCACAGATCCTGGGGATGGCCGTCTTCGTCGAAGTGTACGGGGTTACCGAACCAGAATACGAAGAGGAGTACAGCGATGATTAAGCAGCAGAGGATTACCCACGATGCGTTCTTGATGCCGGGGG
>CALKKU010000153.1 GCA_937995285.1 uncultured Bacteroidales bacterium
GCTCGTCTTCGGGAACAGATTCTGTCGGCTTCGGTTCGAGTTCCTCGACCGATGCAATTGTGAACATCGTGAGGCGCTTGCCGCGAGCCTTGTATGACTTGATGCCGATAAACTCGTCGGCATCGACTGTGAGGGCTTCGCGGAATTCGTCGTCGCCGCCGAACGTGACGCGGAACATAGCTCCGTAGTTGTCGCTAAGCGCTATCAGCGTCGACTTCTCGCTGTCGGTGAGATAGCGCAGGCGTTTGTTAGTCGGCTCAAACTTGAAGCGCTTTATGTAGGGATAACCTTGCTCGGCATCGTTGAGGATAGCCGTCCACACCTTGGAGGGGTCGAACTTCTCGATGCGCAGGATGTCATCGTCGTAGTGATTGGTCGTGGCAAACGAAGTGGTGTAGAACTCGCCTCCTCGGGTGATTACCAGCACTTGGTCGTCGCCGGCAAACTCGCCGAGATACTGCCCGCGGCTTTCGGTGTTGAGACGCAGCACGTCGGGGTCGAACCACACTTGCAGGCCTCCGAGGGTCGACACGCCGCGGCCTTTGAGGGTGATGCGCTGCACTTCGTTGCGTGTGACGAGGTTGCCCATCGCCGCACGTCCCTTGGGCTGAAGGTTTGCGAAGTCGATGTCGATTTGCAGTTTCTTCAATCCGCGGCGCGGCTTCAGCACCACCTTCACCACTTCGGCCTCGCCATTGGGATTGGCGGTGAACCACATGATGCGCGAACCGGCTATCGGGTCGCCGGGGATGATATTGTATTCGCGATCGCGGGTGAGGCCTGTCACCGGGAAGCGCTTCATCATATACGGGCCTTCCTTGCCCTTGCGGTAGATGACGTTGTAGATGGTGCGCAGATCCTTGTGCTTGAATACGTTGACATGGATTACGCCCTTGTCGACGAATAATTTGTCTTGTACTTTGACAATTTTGTAGCGTCCGTCGCGGTAGAATATGATGATGTCGTCGATGTCGGAGCAGTTGCATACGAACTCGTCCTTCTTCAGCCCGGTGCCGATGAAGCCTTCTTCGCGGTTGATATACAACTTTTCATTGGCTTCGGCCACGGTGGCGGCATGTATGCTGTCAAATCCGCGTACGACGGTGCGGCGCGGGAAGTTGGCGCCGTATTTTTCTTTGAGGCGTGTGTACCACGCTATGGTGTACGGTATGATGTTGTCGAGGTCGTGCTGCGTGGAGGCTATGCGTTCGTTGAGCGTCGTGATTTGGCGTTCGGCATCGTCGCTGCTGAACTTGAAGATACGCTTCATCTTTATCTCGAACAGGCGCAAGATGTCGTCGCGCGTCACGTCGCGGATAAGCGAAGGCTTGAACGGGTCGAGGCGGCTGTCGACGTGTGCCACGGCTGCATCGATGTCGTCGGCCTGCTTGTATTCCTTATCTTCGTATATGCGTTCTTCGATGAAGATGCGTTCGAGCGATGCGAAGAACAGTTGCTCGCGCAGTTCGTCGAGCTGTATGCGTAGTTCGGCCGTAAGGATGCTTACGGTGCGGTCAGCGCTGTGGCGAAGCACGTCGCTCACGCCGAGGAACACCGGCTTGTCGCCGTCGATGACGCAGCAGTTAGGTGATATGCTCACTTCGCAATCGGTGAAAGCGTAGAGCGCGTCGATTGCTTTGTCCGACGATGTGCCCGGGAGCAGATGTACGATTATGCGTGCCTCCTGAGCAGTGTTGTCGTCGACACGGCGTATTTTTATCTTGCCCTTTTCAAAGGCTTTCAGTATCGAATCGATGAGGGTGACGGTGGTGCGGCCGAAAGGTATTTCCGTGATGGCCAACGTGCGATTGTCTACTTTCTCAATCTTGGCACGAACCTTCAGCACGCCGCCGCGTCGTCCGTCGTTGTAGCGCGATGCGTCAATGAAGCCGCCCGTGGCGAAGTCGGGGAGCAGTGTAAACTCCTCGCCGCGCAGATATGCGATCGATGCGTCGATGAGTTCGTTGAAGTTGTGCGGAAGAATTTTGGACGACAGACCCACGGCGATGCCTTCGGCGCCTTGGGCGAGCAGCAACGGAAACTTCGACGGCAGAGTCACCGGCTCTTTCTTGCGGCCGTCGTAGCTCCATGTCCATTCGGTTACTTTGGGGTTGTAGAGCGTTTCGAGAGCAAACGGCGACAGGCGAGCCTCGATGTAACGGCCGGCAGCCGCCGACGCGCCGGTGAGAATGTTGCCCCAGTTACCCTGAGTTTCGATGAGCAATTCTTTTTGGCCGAGCTGCACGAGGGCATCGTTGATCGATGCGTCGCCGTGAGGGTGGTACTGCATGGTGTTGCCCACGATGTTGGCCACCTTGTTGAATCGGCCGTCGTCGAGAGTTTTCATCGAGTGAAGAATACGACGTTGCACAGGCTTCAGACCGTCCTCGATATTCGGCACGGCACGTTCGAGGATTACGTACGATGCGTAGTCGAGAAACCACGTTTGGAACATACCGCGCAGGTGATGTTTCACCACGTCCTTGGGGTCGCAGTAAGGCTTGTCGCCGCCGAAGTGCGCTTCGGCTGTGACATCTTCGTCGTCGGTCGCATCGATGTCGGCCGCGTTGTCGGCAGGGTCGGTGATTTCGTCTTCAGGGTCGATTTTATTCTCGTCGCTCATTCTTATGTATTTTTAGGCATTGTCGCAAAGGTACAAAAAAAAATGCACTTTATCTCGATTATTATTGCTAACTTTGTAAAGTCGTTGATTGCGACATGCTCCGGTAGTTCAACGGATAGAATAGAAGTTTCCTAAACTTTTGATAGGAGTTCGATTCTCCTCCGGAGTACAAATTTGTTTAGTCGCACACAATCCGCATCCGCAATGGGAAGAGATTCGCTAACATCCTCAACGATTGATTTTCTACGCTTTCCATTGATCGTGTTGGTGGTGTGCATCCATTCAATTTCATCGTGGTTCGCATCGCGTATAGTTGCTGCCGGTTATAGAATCCCAGAGGCTCCGAGACGCACCACGTTCGTAGTTTTTGCATTCCACGGACTTATCAGTTACAAAGTGAGTGATTGCATCATGTCAGCAGTCAGCGGCTACGGCTTGCATTTCTTCGGAGCATACATATTTCGGCAGTTGTTACCACTGCTATCAGTATCGGCGTATACTATGCGCTGCGAGCCGCATCGCCCCGACTGCTGCACGTGCTTACGGGAAGCCGCGATTAGTTTTGCTTTTATTGGCGATAATTATTAACTTTGTCGCTAACTATGGCAGTAATATTAAATATAGATACAACGACGGCGGTTTGCTCGGCGGCACTGACTGCCGAAGGTATGGTGATCGCCCACGCCGAAGACTTTGAAGGTCGCAACCATGCGGCGCTCCTGAGCGGATTTGTAAAGCATTGCCTCGACTTTGCCGCAGATAAAGAGTTGAAACTCGATGCCGTGGCCGTAAGTATGGGGCCGGGCAGTTACACCGGTCTCCGCATAGGCCTGAGTGAGGCCAAGGGACTTGCCTATGCTCTTGACGTGCCTCTCATCGGCATCAATACACTTGAACTGATGGCGACCCGCGTGATGTTCTCCACCGACGATGTCGACCCGGACAGCATTCTCGTGCCTATGATCGATGCCCGGCGAATGGAAGTGTTCACGGCCGCCTACGACTTCGGACTCGCTGAACTGCTCAAGCCCGGTCCGCTGATTCTCGACGAGAACTCATACGCCGACTTGCTCGCAACAGGTCGTCCCGTGCTGTTCTTCGGCGACGGCAGCGACAAAGCAGCCGATGTTATCAAAGCACAGAATGCCGTGTTTGTGCCGGGCGTGACGCCGTTGGCTGTCGATATGGTCGCTTTGGCCGAACGCCACTATGCTCGGCGTGAATTTATCGACCTTGCGTACAGCACTCCGCTTTATCTCAAAGAATTTCAAGCAACCGTTCCCAAATCAAAGATATGAACGAAATCACTCGTGATGAAGACATCCGCCGCGCAGTCGACGTGATGCGACGCGGCGGCGTGATTCTCTACCCCACCGACACGGTTTGGGGGTTGGGGTGCGACGCCCGCAACTCCGAAGCCGTGCGCAAGATATTTGCTATCAAGCGTCGCGCTGAAGCCAAGGCTCTCATTACTTTGGTCGACAGCGAAGCCGCACTCGAACGCGTTGTGGAGGAAGTTCCCGAAGTGGCTTGGCAGTTGATCGATGCCGCCGTCGACCCGGTTACAATCGTTTACGACAAAGGTGTTGGCGTTGCTCCCGAATTGCTTGCCGAGGACGGAAGTATCGGTGTGCGGGTGACACGCGAAGCCTTTTCGGCGGCGCTGTGTCGTGCTATGCGCGGGCCGATTGTTTCCACATCGGCCAACTACAGCGGTGAACCGACCCCGCGTGACTTTATTTCAATCGACCAGGCTCTGCAGGAAGAAGTCGATTACGTATGCGCGTCGCGTCGCGATGAAGCTCCGGCGACAAAATCGTCGACAGTAATCAAAATTAGTGCCGGCGGCTTGTTCAAGATTCTCCGCAAATGACCCTTACGACGCGACAACGATTGAAATACATTCTCAGCGACTACCTTACAATCAATGTGGGGTGGCTTGCTTTCAACGTTATCCGCTACTTCTCCCTCCCGCCCGGATTCGAGTCGCGTCCGCTGCAGCAATGGCTGTTCAGCGACTTCAATATTCGCCTCGGGCAGATATTCTACCCGTTGCTGATGCTCGCTCTCTATTGGCTGTCGGGATTCTACAATAAGGTGGCGCTGAAATCGCGTATCGACGAATTCGGCAACACCGCCCTGATGTCGCTCATCGGTATGCTGCTGATCTACTTCGGCACACTGATGAACGATAACGTGCCCGAGCGCCTGCAGAACTATGAACTGATGTTCATTCTGTGGTCGCTGCTGTTGTGGCCGTGCTTCATCGGACGCGTCGTCATCACCAATGCGCAGCGCCGGCGTCGCAGCCGCGGCGAGGGTGTGTACAATACTCTGATCGTCGGCAATGCCGAAGACTCGGCTCGATTGGCCGACCGTCTTGCCGACCGTCGCCACAACAGCGACTTCCGTGTAGTTGGATATGTGTCGCTCGGAGGCGACACTTCGCCGCTCGACGGACCTGTGTACGGCATTGATGACATTGATGCGGCCAAGGCCGACCTGCAACCGCAAGTGTTGATACTCGGCAGTCGTCACAACGACCTCGAAGCCAATATGGCACTGATAGCTCGACTGTTCCGCACCGACCTCGATATATACATTCCGATTGACCTCTATCAGATGATAACGTCCAATCCGCGAATGAGTTCGGTCTTTTCCGAGCCGTTGGTCAATATTACCGCCGCCAACATTCATCCTGCAATTCTAAATCTCAAACGATTGGGCGACATCATCGTTTCTGTATTGGCGCTTATAGTGCTCGCTCCAATATTCCTGATCATTGCTTTGGCGATAAGATACGATTCCAAAGGTCCGGCGTTCTATCTTCAGGAACGTGTGGGCTATCACAAGAAGATATTCCGCATCATCAAATTCCGTACGATGTATACCGATGCCGAAGCCTCCGGACCTGCTCTGTCGAAGACCGACGACCCGCGTATCACACGCATCGGCCGTTTCCTTCGCAAGTATCGCATTGACGAGTTACCGCAGTTTTGGAACGTGCTTCGCGGCGATATGTCGCTCGTCGGGCCGCGACCCGAACGCGAGTACTACGTGCGACAGATTATCGAGCGAGTGCCGCACTACAGCCTCATCCATCAGGTGCGCCCGGGCATCACGTCGTGGGGTATGGTGAAGTACGGCTATGCAGGCAATGTCGACGAGATGCTCGAACGTCTGCCCTACGATTTGCTCTATCTCGAAAACGTGTCGCTCGCCGTAGATATGAAAATACTTGCGCACACGGTGAAGACCGTGCTCACCGGCAAGGGAATGTAACGCACAAGGTAAGAAAGATACATGACACAACGATATATACACAACAACCGAGCCAACGACCTCTTCATGAAGTTTCTGGTGTGGCGCGAGCACAACATCAGCGAGCGAACATTCCTTATGTTCCTTGCGCTGATCGTAGGCGTGCTCGGCGGCTTGGCCGCTCAGTTGCTCAAATTTCTCATCCACGTTATCTCGGGGACGCTCACCTCGCAGATTGACATCCACTCGGGCAACTACCTCTACATACTGCTGCCGACGCTCGGTGTTGTCATCACGGCGCTGTTCGTGCGCTTCGTGGTGAAAGACAATATATCGCACGGCGTCACCCGCGTGCTGTGGGCCATATCGCAGAATAAGTCGCGACTTAAACGCCACAACATCTATACATCGCTGTTGGCCAGTTCGGTAACAATCGGCTTCGGCGGATCGGTCGGTGCAGAAGGTCCTATCGTCTACACCGGCGCCGCTATCGGCTCCAACCTCGGTTCGGCGTTCAGAATGTCGCCGCGCATCCTTATGATTCTTGTGGGATGCGGCGCCGCAGCCGGCATCGCCGGCATCTTCAAGGCACCTATAGCAGGAATGCTTTTCACTCTCGAAGTTCTGATGCTCGACCTCACCACCGTGTCTGTCATGCCGCTGCTCATAGCGTCAATCACCAGCGCCACAATCGCCTACATGTACACCGGCATCTCGTTTGAATTTTTCTTCGTTCAGACCGCCGACTTCACCATTGAGAAAATTCCGGCTGCATTGGCCCTCGGCGTTGTCGCAGGCTTGGTGTCGCTCTACTTCACACGGTCGATGAATATGATGGAGAACTTCTTCGGTCGCTTTAAAAATCCGTGGCACAAGACGCTGATAGGCTGCGTTATCCTGTCGGGGCTTGTCTTCTTGCTGCCGCCGCTCTACGGCGAAGGCTACGATTCGATTATGGGTCTGCTTGCAGGCGACGCCCGCTCAATCGTCGACGGTTCGATTTTCTATGGCGACGGCGGATCGCAATGGGTCATCATCCTGTTCATTGCCATGATTATCATGCTCAAGGCATTTGCCACGGCAGCCACCAACGGCGCCGGCGGCGTGGGCGGTACATTCGCTCCGTCGCTCTACGTGGGCTGTATGACCGGTTTTCTATTCGCCTACGTGTTCAATATGCTCGGGTTCGGTATGGAAATATCCACCAAGAACTTTGCTCTTATCGGTATGGCAGGCGTGATGAGTGGTGTGATGCACGCTCCGCTGATGGCAATCTTCCTTACGGCCGAACTCACAGGCGGCTACGACCTGTTCTTGCCGCTGCTCATAGTGTCGACAATCGCTTACGGTACCATCAAGATATTCGAGCCTTACAGCATCTATACCATGCGTCTGGCCAAGCAAGGCAAACTCATCACTCACGAGAAAGACCGTGCCGTGCTCACGCTGCTCAAGATGGATTCTGTGATCGAAACGGACTTCCTCAGCGTGCGTCCCGAGATGACTTTGAAGGAGATGGTTGATGTGATTTCGCGTTCGTCGCGCAACCTCTTTCCCGTGCTCAACGGCGCCGGTGAACTGCAGGGCGTGGTTCAGCTCGACGACATACGTAACATCATGTTCCGCCCCGACCTTTATCGCAAAATGAATGTGGCTTCATTTATGACTATGCCGCCGGCTACCTTGCTCATCGGCGAACCTATGGACTCGGTGATGAAGAAATTCGATGCCACCGGGGCATGGAACCTGCCCGTCGTCGACGACAACGGACACTACTTCGGATTTATCTCCAAGAGTAAAATCTTCAACTCCTACCGCCGCGTGCTGCGCCACTACTGCGACGACTGATAAAAACACGCGAAATTGCTTGCATATAGCGAATTAAATGCGTAACTTTGCAGTCCGATTATGTCCTAAAAACTAATCGACTGCACGACGCCACGGCGCTTTTGGCCGAGCGCGTGTCTTTGTGTAGTCACAGTAATTAACTATTTATCAAAACATTAAAGAAGTGGATACTTTAAGTTACAAGACCCTCTCACCCAACGCACAGCAGGTAGAGCACGACTGGGTAGTTATCGATGCTACCGGTCAGCACCTCGGCCGTTTGTGCTCAGTTGTAGCCAAGATGCTTCGTGGTAAGAACAAGCCCAGCTACACTCCCTACACCGAATGCGGTGACAACGTCATCATCATCAACGCCGACAAAGTCGTTCTTACCGGCAAGAAGATGACCGACCACATCTACCTCAACTTCACCGGCTATCCCGGCGGCCAGCGCGAGCTCACCCCCGAAGTGCTGATGAAGAAGTCATTCAACAAGCACATCAAGCCCGGCATCCATCCCCTCTTCGTTCGCGTTATGAAGGGTATGCTCCCCAAGAACCGTCTGGGCCGTCGCCTCATCGAAAACATGCACGTTTACAATGGTCCCAACCATCCTCACGAGGCACAGAATCCCAAAGTCATTGATATCAACAAAGTGAAATAATCGAACGACATGGAAACAGTAAATACAGTAGGCCGCCGCAAAGCCGCCGTGGCTCGTGTAATCCTCAAAGAGGGTAACGGCACCATCACTATCAACAAGCGCCCCCTCGAAGTGTATTTCCCCTCTTCGATTCTTCAGTTCATCGTTAAACAGCCCCTCACAGCTCTCGAAGTTGCCGAAAAATACGACATTCAGGTCAACCTCGACGGTGGCGGCTACAAAGGCCAGGCTGAAGCACTTCGTCTCGGTATCGCCCGCGCTCTTGTTAAGGTTAATCCCGACGACAAGGCGCTTCTCCGCAAGCTCGGCTTCATGACCCGCGATCCCCGTTCGGTTGAACGTAAGAAACCCGGTCAGCCCAAGGCCCGCAAGCGCTTCCAGTTCAGCAAACGTTAATATATACATTTATATATACGCGTCTTGCTCAGCTGCCGGGTAATCAGTCCCGGAAAAGAGTTTAGTATCTAAATCGCCCGGATGGACACGTTCCCTACCTCGCGATTGAAAACCAAAGAACGTAAACCCAAAGAAAGAAACAAATCATGGCAAATCCCACATTTGACCAACTCCTTGAAGCAGGTTGCCACTTCGGTCACCTCAAGCGTAAATGGAATCCCGCAATGGCTCCCTACATCTTCATGGAGCGTAATGGTATCCACATCATTGACTTATATAAGACTGCCGCTAAGATCGAAGAAGCGGCAGCCGCTCTCAAAGGCATCGCAAAGGCCGGTAAGAAGGTCCTCTTCGTTGCCACCAAAAAACAGGCCAAACAAGTTATCGCCGACCTCGCTCAATCGGTTAACATGCCCTATGTAATCGAACGCTGGCCCGGCGGTATGCTCACCAACTTCCCCACCATCCGCAAGGCTGTCAAGAAGATGACCGCCATCGACAAGATGACCAAGGATGGTACATTCGACAACCTCTCGAAGCGCGAACGCCTTCAGATCACACGCCAGCGTGCAAAGCTCGAAAAGACTCTCGGCTCTATCGCCGACCTCAACCGTCTTCCCTCAGCTCTGTTTGTAGTTGACGTACTGAAGGAACACATTGCCGTTGCCGAAGCCAACCGTCTCGGTATCCCCGTATTCGCTATGGTCGACACCAACTCCGATCCCTCTAACATCGACTACGTAATCCCCGCAAACGACGACGCATCGAAGTCGATCGAACTCGTTGTAGGTTCGCTCGTAGCCGCTATGAACGAAGGTCTCGAAGAACGCAAGGCTGAAAAGGTCGACACCGCCGCTGCCGGTGAAGGCGAAGCCGCCGCTGCCGCTCCCAAGCGCGAACGTCGCCGCGTACGCAAGGCCGACGCTACCGCCGAGGCTACCGAAGCACCCGCTGCCGAAGCCGCTGCTGAGGCTTAATTATCTCAATTCAGACTAACCATTAACTCCAAATTAAGATTATGGCAGTAACAATGGCAGAAATCACCAAGCTCCGCAACCTCACTCAGGCCGGCTTGATGGACTGCAAAAAAGCACTCGCTGAAACCGATGGCGACATCGACAAGGCTGTAGAAATCCTCCGCAAGAAGGGTCAGGCCGTGGCAGCAAAGCGCGAAGACCGCACCGCAGCCGAAGGTTGCGTTATGTCGAAGAGCACCGGCAAGTTTGCCGCTATCCTCGCTCTCAACTGCGAAACCGACTTCGTTGCCAAGAACGCAGGCTTCGTTGCCCTCACTCAGAAACTTCTCGACCTCGCCGTTGAAAACCACATCGCCGACATCGAAGCCCTCAAGGCATTCACCGTCGACGGTCGTACTGTTGCCGACCTCATCACAGAGGAAAGCGGCAAGACCGGTGAAAAGACCGAGATCAGCGCTTACGACGTAGTGGAAGCTCCCTCGACTGCTGCTTACAACCACTTCAACGGCAAGCTCGCCGCTATCGTAGGTTTCAACCACGAGAACGTCGACGAACACGTAGGCCGCGAAGTTGCCATGCAGATCGCTTCGATGAACCCCGTCGCAGTTGATCGCGACAGCGTTCCCGAAGAAACAGTCAAGAGCGAATACAACGTGGCTGTTGAAAAGACCAAGGCCGAACAGATCCGCAAGGCTGCCGAAGCAGCCCTCAAGAAGGCCGGTCTCAACCCCAATCACTTCGACAGCGAAGATCACATCGAATCGAACATGTCGAAGGGCTGGATCACAGCTGAAGAAGCTGAAAAGGGTCGTCAGATCATGAAGGAAGCAGCAGAAGCAAAGGCAGCCAACCTGCCCGAGCAGATGATTGCCAACATCGCCAACGGCCGTGTGAACAAGTTCTTCAAAGAGAACTGCCTCATGGAACAGGAATTCGTACAGGACGGCGAACTGACTGTGGGTCAGTACCTCGACAAGTGCGAAAAGGGCCTTGCAGCCGTTGCATTCAAACGTGTAAACCTCAACGCCGACTAATCCCGGCCGCGACAAACACATAAAAATAGCGGGCCGCGCAATCGCGCAGCCCGCTGTCTTTTTTATGTTTATTATTACTTTTTGAGGAGGTCGGAGGCGGGTTTGTAATCCATTTTTATCAGTTGGATTGAGGGTAGGGGAGTGGCGGTGCTGTCGGTCTCTTCGGCCGGGGTGTAGTCGGCTGCGGTGTAGAGACCGGCGGCTATGACGGCTTCGGCATCGTTCACATAGTAAACTTTGGCAATCTTGGCGCGGCGCATTGATGTGACGGCGGCCGTGGTGGGCTGATTGACGGTGTAGATCGATGCCGTAGACAGCGTGGTGCGGCGTGAGGCTACGAGAGCTTCCTGTTCGGCGGTGAGGCTGTCGGATGCCATACCGGTCGATTTGAATGCTCCGTTGTAGATGATGACGGCTCCGCAAGGCACGTTGCCTTGAGCCACGGCGGTGGTGGCCACCGTGGTGGCCATATCCATGAATATCTCGTCGGTAGGCTGAACTTTGCCCGTGCGGGTGATGTTGACTTGAGCGCCGACGGCGATGACGGCCACGGCGGCGATAATGAGTGATAAAATCTTTTTCATCGTTATTTCAGTTTCTTGATAATCAGACGGTCGATGATCGCGTGATTGGTTTTGAGATTCATATTTTCATTCTCGGGGCGGAAAGTGACGGCAATGCGATGCGAACCCGCTTTCAATTCTGCAACAACGGGATTGGTGTTGCCCCAGTCGTCCCAATTGGCCACGCCGCGATGCGGCATAACGATAGTGCCGGCGGCCTGACCATCGATTTCGACAGTGCGGATAGCGCACTTGTTCTCGGTGTTGACAGGGCCGTTGCCGTTGGCGTAGACGGCTGAGATGCTGTATGTGCCGTCGGTCGGAATGTCGACTGTAACTTCTACGGGCGCGGAAGAGTGATCTACTTCCACAAATCCGCCGTGGAAGCCTTCAATCGGAGTCGCAGGCTGATAACTTACCTCGGGCGATGTCATCGAGGTGACTTCGTCGGCAAATTCGACAGTCTGATACGGATAGTTGTCGAGCGGCTCGGATGCGAATGATTCCACGCCTGCATCGCTTACACCGATTACCTGATATGTGCCTGCAACGTCGGTCGGGAATGATGTTTGTCGCGTTGTGGCGATGCGAAGGCCGTCGCGAAGCACTACGTAGTGATTGATGTATTCGATAGGTTGCCAAGTGAGCAGGCCGTTGGCGAGGCGCGTCAGCGGTGTCAGCGGTGCTTTGACATTGGCTGTGTGATTTATGCCGATCGGCTCGATGTCATTGTCGGCCATGGAGATGACGACGGTGTTATGACCCTTGATGTCGGCCGGAACGAACGGCTCGTGCCGGCGGCCGTTGAGAGTGAACGATTTGATGACATTGCCGTGCCCCTTGACGGTAATGTCGAGTGTTGCGTTGCGGTATTTGAAGCCGCGCAGTGTGCGTTCGCTTGCAAGCGACTTCGGTACGAACGGTGCGAACGTAAGGCGGTCGACGCCGAAGTCGATGCCGAACAGAATGCGGTGCGTGATGGCTATGTTGCCTGCGAGACACCACAGCATATTGGATGAGTTGAGTTCGGTGGCTATGTCGCCGTTGTCGAGCACGAAGTTCTCCTTATTGGTGGTAAACAGCGCCGCAGGGCGGAATACCGAGCCGATGGCTTCGAGCGTGCCTTGCTCGTTGCCGACACGGGCGTTGGCCAATGCCCAGTACGATGCCACCCACGGCCACAGCGCGTTGTTGTGATACGGCGGCATGTCGGCTATCTGCGGGAAGAAGATACCGACACCAAATGGTGTCGTCGGGTTCGAAGCGGTGATGGTGCGGGCGCGTTCGAGCGATGCCACGCCGTAGAGTATGGCAAGCGATTCGCCGAGTGTCTCGGCGCGAGGATTCACTACGTTGTATTCGCGTCCGTAGTTGTACATTGCGTAGTAGCCCTTGTCGGCGAGCCACAGATTGTCGTTGATGGCTTTGGCGAGGGCTTCGGCTTTGGACGCGTATTCGACTGCTTCGGCCTTGTACCCGAGTTCGGCGGCGATGTCGGTAAGGATGCACAGCGTGCGATAGTGGACTACCGAAGTGCCGAGCGCTTCCGAATTGTATATGTCGGCGGTCTGCATCCATTTGGGATAACTCTGCTCGCGCCAGTCGATGAACGATGTCTCGCCCTTTACCAGCCCTGTGGCGGTGGCGTGGGTGACTGTGTAGTCATCGGCCATAGAATTGCGGATAACCGGGTAGATATATTCCAGCCACGAACGGTCGCCCGTCACCTTATACACTTCATAGGCCGCGACGGCCCATATCATACGGTCGCTGCTCACGGGCCATGCACCGCCGCTGCCGGTATCCTGAATTATGCGACCGGTGGGCGACACCTTGCGCATCAACGATATACGCGAAGCCTCGGGCTGCATGTAAGCCATAGACAGCAAGATGGAGTATGACACGTCGCGTGTCCACACGCCGGCCCATTCCTTGCCGGTGCGCAGCGTGGTGTCGGGCTCTACGGCATTGATCATCTCCTCAAGGCCGAGATTGTAGACGGCCGTATGGAGCTTGTTCGGTGTGACGAGTTGCGGATATGCCGATATGTCGCGGCTGAGCCGCCATTGCTTGTTGATCGGCATAAAGTAGCCCGGCTGAGCGGAGTAAGTGGATATGAGACTCAATCCGTCGGGCGAATATGCTTCGTATTCGCCTTGGGTTATGGTGTCGCCGTGCCAGCGGTAGGCGCTTGTGGCCACTATGTCGGCCGATGCGGTCAGCGAGCCGGCGAGCAATGCTGTTGTAAGGATAGCGTGTAGTTTCATGTCGGTGATAAGAGAGTATGAATGTTTTTATTTGTTGTCGATTAATTCAAGTCGCAAGTATTGTTGCGTGTCGGCGGTGACGGCGAAGTGGCGCGACGCTCTCAGCCCCACAACCCACATTACGGTGCCGTCGCGAGTGAGCAGCCACGCGTCGGCTTTGGCCTGTCGGCTCAGTCGTGCCTGAGCGAATATGTCGCTGACCAACTTCGTGCCGTCCATTCCGTAGGGAGCTATGCGGTCGCCGCGACGATAGCGGCGCAGCTGCCATGTGGGGGCGCCGTCGAGCGCCCGGCTGTCGATATATATGACACGCGGATCGCGTGTTGGTTTAAAGTCCGTTGCGGGGTGGAGCGACACCTTCATATTTACGGGCGTCGTTATGTCGCGTTCGAGCGAAATGTCTACGGCATCGTCGGTCGGAGCGTTGCCGGCATGTGGCGCCCGCAGTATGCCGTGGTCTACGTCGCGGGTATGCGAGGAGTGAGCCGCGGTGAACGAACCTCCATGGCGTGAGGCTGCCGTGAGCATATCGTCGGTCTGTCGGCGCGAGAAACCTTCGCCGCCCACCATCTCATAGAGTAGCAGCCCGGCGAGCGGGTCGGCCGACAATGCCGCAAGGTCGATTTGTCCGTCGGCATCGCGGTAGCGTGCCGCGGCTTCGTCCACGGCGCGGGTGTACAGATGTCGGTTCTCGGCGAGAATATGCATCGTGCGCAGTATGGCGTCAGATGCGCCGTCGAAGAGTTCGTTGAGCATCGGGATGAGGCGATTGCGCAGTCGGTTGCGAGTGAAGAAGTCCTCGGCGTTGGTGCTGTCCACGATCCAGTCGATGCCCTTGTCGGCGAGGTATGCTTCGATGTCGGCGCGTGAGCAGTCGAGCAGGGGCCGCACTACATTGCCGTTGCGCGGCTTCATTCCGGCCAAACCGGCAATCGACGAACCGCGCAGCAGGTTGATGAAGAAAGTCTCCACCTGATCCTCGCGGTGATGTCCTACGGCGATTGCCTGCCCTTGAACCTTGTCGAGTAATTGGCCGAACCACTCGTAGCGCAACTCGCGGCAGGCCATTTCGAGCGATTCACCTGTGAGGGCTTGGCGAGCGGGTACATCGAAGTCCTTGATGTATAAATCCACGCCGAGGCGCTCGGTGAGCCGCTCCACGTGGCGTGTGTCGCGCATCGACTCCTCGCCGCGCAGGTGAAAGTTGCAATGTGCCGCCACGCAGTCGTAGCCCAAGTCGAGCAGCACGGCGAGCAGCGCCACCGAGTCGGCGCCGCCGCTGATGGCAACGATCACCGGTCGGTCGTGCGACAGCAGTCCGTGTCTGCGGATGTAGTCTTTTATATGTGTAACAAAGCGGTTCATAACGACATACAAAGGTAGTGAAACTTTATCGGACTGTCAAACTATATAAAATTGTCAATATAAAACTTCGATTTGTAGATAAAAGTAAACTTTTTGTCGATATTATTTGCAGATGCCGTTATTCTTATATAATTTTGCAGCGATAAAACAATTCCACTAAAAATTCATTTCTCACTTAGCGTATGAAGAAATTTTACACAATGCTTGCTCTTGCAGTTGCAGCAACGATGTCTGCAAGCGCTCTTCAGCCCGTAAGCGCCGATTTCAGCGCTCACCACGGCAGCGACCTCACTCAGTTCGCTCAGAAGAATAATCTCGTAGTTCCCGGCTTTACCAAGGCTGAAACAAAGGCTAAGGCAACTTCTATGGCCGAATTTGTCGGTGAATACGACTGGACATATGCCGGATACCTCGAAAGCGACAGCGACAACGGCAATGTCATAACAGTTGAAATCAAAGCTAAGGAAGGCTCTGCAAACGAAGTTGAAATCTACGGTTTCGTAGGTGAATATGCAGTTAATGCAACCGTTGACTTCGCCAAGGGTACTATCACAATCCCTTATCAGGTGATGTTCAACCATCCTTCTTATGGCGATGTAATCGTGCAACACGCAGCATGGGGTGCCAACTATCAAGGCACAACTCCCGATAACGCCGATATCGTAGGTACTCTTACCGACGGCGGCTTTACATTTGATCAGGACGACCTGATGTTCATTTGGATTCCTAACGTCGGCTACTTCTTCGCAATGGATACAATGTCGGCAGCAAAAGCTGCTGTTGACACAACCGTATGGGTTGACTATGACACAGCCGATTTCGTCGACGGTTGGGCAGTTACTTGCTACACTGAAGATCCCGCTCAGTATGTATATGAAGTGCAGGTTCAGCAGGATCAGGCCAACGCCAACATCCTCCGCATCAAGAACCCGTACCTCGAAAGCCCTCTTACTTCGGTAAACACCGCCAATGGTGAAGGCAGCATCGTATTCGATGTAACCGATCCCGACTTCGTAATCGTCAAGACAGGTTACAAGAGCGGTTTCGCAAGCACCACCACAGGTACTCAGATGTATTGCTACAACGTGGCCGGTTGGTTGATGGCTTATTACGATGCAACTGCAGAAGATGTTAAGGCAACCATGCAGGAACAGAACGAACCGTTCTCAACATTGGTCGACGGCGTTATCACAGTCCCCGGATGTATATTCGGTATCGGTGGTGACGAACTCGGCGCTTACAGTTGGGTAGACAGTGACGACAATGCTGTGGAAATGACCGCTGTTCTTACTCTGAAGAACCACGGCGGCATCAACGACGTAACTGTTGACGAAGCCAACGGTCCCGCCGCTTACTACAACCTCCAGGGTGTACGCGTTGAAAATCCCGAATCGGGTCTCTACATCCGCGTACAGGGTGGTAAGGCCGTTAAGGTTATCCGCTAATCGGATTTAATAATCACGATATATAGAAAGAGGCTGTGTTGCAACACGGCCTCTTTCTATATATCGTGCATCAAGCAACGGCGAGGGTGTTGCAAAATTAACGTAATGCCGGCAATAGCCGGCAAAGGTAGGGGCGAGCCTTCGGCCCGCCCGCCGTCGCTCGACGCGCAATTAATTAAAACACAACATGTTGTACGTTAAGGGCATGCGAAACGCATGTCGCTACACCCAATGTATTATGTCAATATTTAATGACACAGTCATTTTGCAACAGCCTCCTACACTTGCCGGCTTTTGCCGGCATTACGTTAATTTGTCTATGTCAATCTTAATTGCTAACTTTGCATTCACAACGACTGAGCGCATGTGGCGTAATTGGTAGCCGCGTTAGACTTAGGATCTAATGTCTCAGGACGTATGGGTTCGAGTCCCTTCATGCGCACCGTAGATGACAGAGCCGGCCTCCCTTCAACAGGGTGGCCGGCTCTCATCACATTCTATCATAGGTTAGCGGTAGTCGGCAAAGCGGCTTTGCAGCCGTTTGCGGACATAGAAAATACGGCTTTTCACGGTGCCGAGAGGTATGCCGAGTGCCGAAGCTATTTCGTGATACTTATAGCCTGTGACGTGCATGGCAAACGGACGGCGATACTCGTCGGAGAGTTCATCAAGCGCTTCGTTGAACTCTCGCGAGAGTACGGCGCTCTCGGGTGATTCACTTACAGATGATACCGTCATGTCGAACGGAATTATTTCAGCCGCGATGCCTGCGATGCGCGGAGCGCGTGCGGCACGGCGATAGCTGTTGATGAAAATGTTGCGCATTATGGTGAACGCCCATCCCTTGAAGTTGCTGTCTTCGGCGAATTTCTCCTCGTTGTCGAGTACGCGGCACGAAGTTTCTTGCAGCAGGTCGTGAGCGTCGTCGCGGTTGGCCGTAAGGGAGTAGGCAAAGTTGAGCAGGTGTTGCTGCATTTGCAAAAGATGTGATTGTATGGATTTGTTCTTCATCGCGCTGAGCATTAGGATGTCGCAAAGATAGCGAGCGTCAGTTCGATAAGCGAAGATGCGGCGTTAATAATCATTAACTATGCTGATGATGCAAATGTTGCGACTGTAAGTTTGCAATAATCAGGGGTTTATGAAATGTAGTGTATTGTGACAATTTTGTCACAACGGCGATTGTTTCGAATTTTGTAACACGATGCCAGTTGTGCGGTTGAAAAGTAAGAAGTTATTATTGATATGCCGCCTTTAAGCGGCAAGGGTAGCGAGGGCGTTGCAGAATTGACGTAATGCCGGTAAAAGCCGGCAAGTGTAGGGGCGAGCCTTCGGCCCGCCCGCCGTCGCTCGACGCATAATTAATTATAACACAGTGCATTGTACATTAAAGGCATGCGAAACGCATGCCGCTACACCCGGCATATTAAGTCAATGATTTGTTGCCATTTTTAAGCATCATTGCGATTACAGAGTTTTTTCGTAACTTTGCGGCATATTTTAAAGTAAACAGAATCTATGTCTCGACCGGTCAGAGTAAGATTTGCGCCGTCGCCCACAGGGCCTCTCCACATTGGAGGTGTGCGCACAGCATTATATAACTATTTGTTTGCCCGTCAGAATGGCGGCACGATGATTCTCAGAATCGAAGATACCGACTCGCACCGTTTCGTGCCGGGCGCGGAAGACTATATCAACGAAGCCCTTGCTTGGCTCGGTATCGAAATCGACGAAGGCGTGCGCGAAGGCGGCCCTTACGGCCCTTACAAGCAGAGCGAGCGCCGCGACATCTATCGCGAGCACGTGAAGATGCTTCTCGACCGCGACAAGGCATACATCGCATTCGATACTCCCGAAGAACTGAACGCACGCCGCGAAGAGGTGGCCAACTTCCAGTACGACGCCTCCACTCGCGGTTCGATGCGCAATTCGCTCACTATGCCCAAGGAAGAAGTCGACAGCCTCATCGCCGCCGGCACTCCGTACGTGGTTCGTTTCAAGGTGGAACCGGGTCGCGACGTTGAAGTCAATGACTTGCTGCGCGGTCGTGTTGTTATCAAGAGCGACATTCTCGACGACAAAGTACTCTACAAGAGCAGTGACGACCTGCCCACATATCACCTTGCCAACATCGTCGACGATCACCTCATGGAAGTGTCGCACGTGATTCGCGGCGAGGAATGGTTGCCTTCGGCACCGCTCCATGTGCTTCTCTACGAAGCATTCGGTTGGGCCGATACCGCTCCGCAATTCGTTCACCTGCCGCTGTTGCTCAAGCCCGACGGCAAGGGTAAACTGTCGAAGCGCGACGGCGATCGCCTCGGTTTCCCCGTTTTCCCCCTCGAATGGCACGATCCCAAGTCTGGCGAAATCTCTTCGGGCTATCGCGAAAGCGGCTATCTGCCCGAAGCCGTTGTCAACTTCCTGGCATTGCTCGGCTGGAATCCCGGCGACGACACCGAAGTGATGTCAATGGATGAACTCATCGCCAAGTTCTCGTTCGAGCACTGCTCGCGCTCGGGCGCCAAGTTTGCATTCGAGAAAGGCAAGTGGTTCAACCACACCTATCTTCAGAATACATCCGATGAACGCCTTGCCGCGCTGTTCCGTCCCGTGATGGAAGCCGCCGGCGTGGATATGAGCGCATTCAGCGACGAGTATGTGGCTGCTGCCGTAGGTTCGGTCAAGAGTCGCATCAACTTCGTTAAAGACCTCGTGGAACAGGCCGGTTTCTACTTCAAGGCGCCGACCGAATACAGCGCCAAGGACGTGCGCAAGCGTTGGAGCGCCGAGACACCGGCTCTTATGGAGCGCCTTATCGAAGTGCTCGAATCGCTGCCCGACTTCAAGGCTTCGACTGCCGAACCTGCCGTAATGGACTGGATCAAGTCGAACGAACTCCATATGGGCAACGTGATGAACGCTTTCCGCCTTGCCGTAGTAGGCGAGTGCAAAGGCCCGCATATGTTTGAAATCACTGAAATTCTTGGAAAGGAAGCCACAGTGGCTCGCATCCGTGCGGCCATTGCCGCTATAAAGATTGATGAGCCTGCTGTATAACGCCGGTATTTATCTCTTCAAGGCCGCAGTCGGCATAGCGTCGCTGCGTTCGGCCAAGATTAAAGAGATGCGCGCCGGGGAGTTGCTGACATTGGCACAACTCTCCGACTGCCGTCGCCGTGTGGCACCCGAAGGATTCGACGTGTGGATTCACGCCGCTTCGCTCGGCGAGTTCGAGCAAGGCCGCCCGCTCATCGAACGCATCAAGCGCGAGAATCCGAAGGCTACGATACTGCTCACATTCTTTTCGCCGTCGGGCTATCGCGTGCGTCGCGACTACAAAGGCGTCGATGCCGTGTTCTATCTGCCGCTCGATACTCCGGGAGAAGTACGTCGCTTCCTCGATGCGGCTGCTCCGCACAAGGCTTTTTTCGTCAAATACGAATTTTGGGGCAATTACCTCGGTGAGTTGCATCGCCGGGGTGTGCCCACTTATATAATATCGGCCATATTCCGCCGACGTCAGCGCTTCTTCCGCTTCGGCGGCGGTGTGTTCCGTCGTATGCTGCGATGCTTCGACCGGCTTTATGTGCAGGACGAGAACTCGCGCCTATTGCTCGAAGGTATCGGCATCACCAATGTGACTGTGGCAGGCGACACGCGCTTCGACCGAGTCACCGACATCCGTCGCAACTTGCCCGCGCTTCCCGAAGCCGTGAAACAATTTGCCGCCGAGGGTGATTTTACTCTTGTAGCCGGCAGTACGTGGCCGCCAGACGAGGCTCTTATCTTCCCGTGGATGAAGCGTCACGACGGTGCGCGGCTGATAATAGCGCCACACGAGTTCGACGATCGCCGCATAGCCGACATTATCG
>CALKKU010000154.1 GCA_937995285.1 uncultured Bacteroidales bacterium
TCAGACCTTAAAAATCAGAGGCTGCGCCGTAATACGTAATTACGACACAGCCCCTCCTATCAAGGTATTATATTTTGATGGCATTTTATCTATATGGTCGTGAATGCACGCCATCTTTGCACATTCAATCAGACGCTTATTGTCAATTACTTTGTCGCCCAACGCTATGTTTTCGGCAACTGACATACTGAATATTTTGCCATCCTGCAAGACTGTCCCGCAATTTTTGCGCCACAGAGCTAAATCAATGTCACTCATCGGAATGCTCCCGACGGTAACAGTCCCTTTTTGAGGCATATAAAATCCCAACAGCAACTTGACCAGCGTAGTCTTTCCACTACCGCTGTTACCGACTATGGCTGTGGTTTTTCCCTTTTCAAATTTCAAAGAAAGACCCTCGAATATATAGGGGCAAAAACTTCCTTCATATTTGAAAGACACGTTGTTGAAATTTATCGTTTCAACAGATGTCTGCGATTGTCCGGTTTGGTGTTCTCGTTCTGTCTTTCTAAGTTGAATTTCCGACAAACGGTCAACAACAATTCCGGCATCTTGCAACAATTTGGGAATGCTTTGTATTTGAGAAATCGGAACGGTCAGTTGTCCCAATATATAACTGACGCTCATCAAGGCTCCTATTGAAAGGTCTTCTCGGATAACCAAAAATGCACATAATGATATCACGAGAATATCACGCAGTCGGTTTATTGAACTATTAAGTACGCTTTGCTTTTGGTCGATTAACAGATTTTTGATTGACAGTTCATTGATTTTATGTTGGTTCTCAGACCATTGATCGATGTGCTTTTCTTCGGCATTGTTCGACTTTATATCTGGCATGCCGTTAACGATCTCGTACATAATATTGCGATTCTTTGCCCGTGCCGTGAAAAGCGAGTAGTTGATAAATTTGTATTTGGGCAAATAGTACATAGTAAGAAATGCGGACAACGCAGAAAAGATGATAAAAATTATCAGTCCGCTAACTGTATACCATGCCAACATACACGAGAATACTATCAAATTAAGGACGGCGAAGAATGTGGCGATTGCCTGTCCTGTCAGAAAATCCTGAAGTTTATAGTAATCGTCCATTCTTTGCAGAAACTCGGTGTTTAACCGTGTGTCAAAATATTTCAGCGGCAATCCTATTATCTTGCGCAACAGACCTGATAGGTATTCCAAACTGATTTTAAAGTTAACCTTGCTTATCAATATGGAACTTATTCCATCACTCAGTAAATAGCCGATGAAAAAAGAAAGTTGAATCAAAAACAACTGCCATACCAAGTTAATGTCACCTTCTATGACGGCATTATTAATAATTCTCTCGTAAAGCAGCGGAATTGCCCATGTACATCCGATCGCAACCGCCATAAGAACAATAGACAGAGCGATGAACTTAAAGTATTTGTGATACTTGTCAATCAGTTCTTTTATTATGTTCGTACCTTTCAGATCTGCAGCATTTCGCGACTTGTTGAAATCACTACCCGGAGAAAGAAAAATGCCATACCCGATGTTATGCTCCGAGCACCACAAATCGATCAGTTCAGCCTCCGATACCACATACTTTCCGCAAGCAGGGTCGGCTATATAATATTCGACCTCACCTGAAGTTTTTGAATCGGCACGGTAGCATATAACATAATGCCTCGTTTTCCAATATAGAATAACCGGGCATTTCAGTTTTTTTAATTTCTCCGTATCACATGATATTGCCGCGCATTCAAAGCCTAATGACCGGGCGGCCGCAACCATATCTCGCATAGTGACCCCTATGCGAGATAATGGCATTGACTCTTTTATAAATCTCAACGATACATCTTTGTGATAATTATCGCACATCATTTTCAAACAAGCCGGGCCACAATCGGTTTGCTCGGTCTGGGATGTGAATTTGAAAGTGCGGAATAATTTCATAATCGTCAGTGTACCGAATGAGTATGATTACAGACCGCCGTTGAGAGTGCTTCCGGTATTGGTACCGGTGTCTATGTCATGATTTTGAAGTTCCTGCTCGGCCTTTCTGAATGATTTGCCGAAGTTGACGCGATAGGTAATACCGATCATCACCATATTTGCACAATCCTTAATATATGTCTTGCCTACGACGGGATGCACTTGCGACAGTTCTTCGCGCTTGGTCGACACACCGTTCTTTGTAAACGGGTTCTCTACATAAAGTGAAAACCAGAAATCACGCCAAGAGTATTGCACACCGACGGCATTGACGCGCTCGGCGCTCGACAGCACATTGCTCGACAGGGAATATCTTGGCAGGATGTCGTATCGCGCAAGAAATCGCCAATTCTTCAAAGCGTATACAACGTTGAGATTTGCATAAAATTCGCTGAACGGCTCTATGTCGCCGAATCCGGAGAATGAGTATCGATCCCAACCGCCGACAGCATAAATCACCAAATTTCTTAGTCCGGTAAAACCGAAATTCAATTCTGCATTCCACAAGTCGTTGTGCTTCGCGTTGCTGCTCTGAACCATAAAGGAGTCGTAATGCGGACTTTGCGGATCGGAGACGTATGTGTATCTGTTATATATCGGATTTATATTCCTCGAATGAGCCGCCCATAAGCTTATATTTACCTGTGGTGTGGCATATCTCACATAGATACGGTTGCGGAAATATGTGGATGCTTTTATATCAGGATTGCCGGTCCGATATGTTATGTCGTCTATACGTTGCACAAGATTGGATGTCGACGTCAGTGAGGGCATTGACGGGTCGAGCATAAACAGATAGTTCACGCTCCAGTAGCGATTTATTTTATAGTTCAATGTGACCTTGCCGCTGAGTTTGAAAGCGTCGAGTGTATTCAGACCGTTGTCGGTATGGAAATATCTGCCGCCGATGCCTGCGCTGTACGAGAAAGCATTTATGCGACCTGTTATCGAACTGTGTACATATACGTTGTCATTGTTTTGCCTTGACGTCTGCTCATCGCCGACATTTTCGCTGTAAATATTCTTTGCATAGTTGTGATAGTAGTTCACGCCATACTTCATTTCGAAATTATTGTATGACCTCGAATACAACAACTCCGAGCCGATGCGGTAGGCTGTATTGTCGGTAGCGCTTGATTGTGAGTAATTGTATGAATCCGAATTATAGTCGAGTGTTCCGATG
This sequence comes from uncultured Bacteroidales bacterium, assembly GCA_937995285.1. Lineage (GTDB taxonomy): Bacteria > Bacteroidota > Bacteroidia > Bacteroidales > Muribaculaceae > CAG-873. The sequence goes on from CALKKU010000154.1 coordinate 3,146, forward strand.
TAGTCGCCCGAGCCCATGTTTCCGTACACGTTCCACTCGAATTTAGAACGGTCATTTAATTGCTTGCGGTAATATAGATCCACGCTTGGATTGGAGACGTGATTCTTGTTGAATGTTGACGAGCTATACTGCGATGAGCCATATTCGTCGGTCTGAATCATTTGATTGTAGCTATGTTCCTTATCGCTGCTGAACTTGCCGCCAAGAGTCATTGCGAACATCGTGGATTCATCGTGCATATAAGTATAGCCCAGCGAAAGAGAATTCACGGCGTTGTCAAACGACGACGGTTTCGGCAAATTTTCTCTGACGACCGGAGAGCGACGACCGATAAAATTTTCGGTCGATGAACTGTATATCTTATCGAAATCGCGCCAGATGTTTCCGTAGTCAAGCGACCATTCCGATTTTCCGTAGTTAAACGTCCCTCCGACACTTGAATCCGCCAATTTAAGCGATGCCATTGTATTGACCAACAGACTACCACCCTTTGCGACAGGTTTCGTTATGAAGTTTATCACACCCATAACGGATGTCCCGTATCGGATGTCTGACACATTCGCGTAGTCTATGCGAAGAATGTTGTCATTGTTTAGCGACTGTATGCGCGAGAAATCGACTTTACGGCCATTTATCTGAAATATGACATCGCCGTTTTCGACCTTGATCCGGTTGATAGCGGAATTTACCTGTAGTCCCGGTAACTTATACTGAAGCGTTTCCAACAGATCCACCGAAGAACGCGATTGAGCGATCTCGCGTGCAGTCGGATATACAATGTAGTTTGAACCGGATTCGACGACGTTATCAGCTTCAATGACAATCTCGCCGAGCATATTGGGTGTCTCGGTCAGCGTTATCATGCCGAAATCGACATCCTCACCTGTGCCGTCGAATTGAATATTTGTCGTGGCATAGCCTATCATAGAAATTTTCACTTCGAGACTTCCTGTCAGGTCTGTTCGCATAACGAAGCGACCGTCACTATCGGCGACAGTACCGCCGGCCACAGTAGTGGAATCGCTGAGCAGCGCAATCGACGCACCTGCCGCAGGCTCTTCCGAATTGTCAATGATACGACCGGTTATCGAGTATGCATTAGCCAGCAGCGGCAACATAACCGCTATCACAGTCAATGTTAGTCGTGTCATAGTTATTGATTTTTGGTTATTGATTTTTCGTCGCGCTTGAACTCCGCCATCTTTTTGTAGAACGGGATGACGATACTTAGATCAAAGTTTCGAGAAAAATCTTCTCGTATGTTTAGCGTTAAACTCATATCGAAATATAGGGTTTGACGTTATTGATTGGTAAAAGATTTGTCTTGACGTGCTGGTTTAATGTGATGTCACAAAGAT
>CALKKU010000155.1 GCA_937995285.1 uncultured Bacteroidales bacterium
ATTGCAAAGTTGTGAAAGAAAAAGAATATAGCTCGTTTCTAAATCGTTAGCAGTTACATTCTTTGTTGCACTTAATTCATTGATATTCAATCAATGAAAATTTTTATTGTGGCTCAAGGAATGCTTGATGCGAATATGAAAAAGGAGGCAGTGTCGTTCTTATTAATTCGACACTGCCTCTTTCTATTGTCTAAAATGTTGATTATTTATCCGCCGAAGTTGTCGTAATGGATGTTGGCCGGGTCGACGCCGAGTGAATCGAGCATCTTGTTGACCGCGGCGCTCATCGGTCCGGGACCGCACATATAGTATTCGATGTCTTCGGGGCTGTCGTGATCTTTGAGGTACGTGTCGTATATAACTTGGTGAACGAAGCCGGCGGTGTACTTCACGCCTGCGACATCGGCTGCCTGGTCGGGACGGTCGAGAGCCAGATGGAACTTGAAGTTGGGGAATTCCTTTTCGAGTTCGAGGAAGTCGTTGAGGTAGAACACTTCGTTGAGGGCTCGTGCGCCATAGAAGTAATTCATAACGCGGTCGGTGGTATGGAGCGTCTTGGTGAGGTGCATTATCTGCGCACGCAGAGGTGCCATGCCAGCGCCGCCGCCGATCCACATCATCTCGTTCTTGGTGTTGTAGATGGGGTGGAAGTCGCCGTAAGGTCCGCTCATCTTCACCTTATCGCCGGGCTTCAGAGTGAATATGTAGCTCGAAGCAATACCGGGATTGACGTCCATAAATCCAACCTGAGGCTTTGGCTTGAACGGCGGAGTGGCGATACGGACAGTGAGCATTATGCGGTCGCCTTCGGCAGGATAGTTGGCCATAGAGTAGGCGCGGATTGTTTCTTCCTTGTTTACGCATTTGAGACCGAAGAGACCGAACTTCTGCCATGCAGGTAAGTATTCATCACCGATAAGAGCTTTGTCGATGTCGCGGTCGTAGTCCATCTCAAAAGTCGGAATCTTAATCTGAGCGTACGAGCCGGGCTCGAAGTTCATATGCTCGCCTTCAGGAAGTTGTACTATAAATTCCTTGATAAACGTGGCCACGTTCTTGTTTGAGATAACCGTGCATTCCCATTCCTTTACGTTGAGTGCAGATGCCGGAACGCGGATGTCGAGGTCTTCCTTTACTTTTACTTGGCAGGCAAGACGCCAATTGTCCTTGACTTCCTTGCGTGACAGGTGTACGGTCTCGGTGGGCAGTACCTGACCGCCGCCGTTGTCGACCTGCACGCGGCATTGACCGCAACTACCTTTGCCACCGCACGCCGACGGCAGAAATACGTTGCACGATGCCATTGTAGTGAGCAGTGAACCTCCGGAGGGGACTTCAACCTTGCGTTCACTGTTGATGTCGACTGTCACATTGCCGCTGTGCACCAAGAAACGCTTGGCCACCAATAGTATGGCCACCAGTGCGAGTGTGATGGCCAGGAACACGCCTACGCCGGCAAGGATTGTTGCCGACATAAGTGTTAGTGTGATATATAGGATTGTCATTGTATCGTAGTGTTATGATTGTCGATGTATCAATGATGTTGTTGCCTTTGGTGTCAGAGTTTTATTCCGAGGAAACTCATGAAAGCTATACCCATCAGCGCGGTGATGATGAATGTGATACCGACCCCGCGGAGTGGGGCGGGAACGTTGGAGTACGATGTGACGCGTTCGCGGATTGCTGCTGCTGCAGTAATTGCCAACAGCCAGCCGATACCCCAACCACCGCCTGCACATACCGCCGTCCAGACCGAGCCAAAGTCGCGTTGCTGCATAAACAGCGAGCCGCCGAGGATGGCGCAGTTCACAGCGATAAGCGGCAGGAATATGCCGAGCGAAGCGTAGAGCGAAGGCGAGAATTTCTCGACGGCCATTTCCACGAGTTGCGTTATCGAAGCGATTACGGCGATGAACAATATCAGCGACAAGAAACTGAGATCGACATCCGCATACTCGGCTCCGAGCCATGCCATCGCACCGGGTTGGAGCACATAGGTATTGAGCAGATAGTTGACGGGCAGGGTGACGACAAGCATAAAGGTGACGGCGATGCCGAGCCCGAATGCCGTCTTCACATTCTTGCTCACTGCGATGAACGAACACATGCCCAAGAAGTAGGCAAATATCATGTTGTCGATAAATATCGACCGTATGAAGATATTAAGATTTTCCATAATAATGTTGTATCTCGGACAGGTTCAGTTTATTTTTCTTGGAGGTCTTTGTTGACAGAGCGGTGTACCCAGATGATGCAGGCTACAACAATCAATGCCATCGGCGGAAGAATCATAAGGCCGTTGTTGACATATCCGGCATCGTAGAGCGCTTGAGGTACAACCTGAAAGCCGAAGAGCGTGCCGCTGCCGAGCAGTTCGCGGACGAAGCCTACGATGATGAGAATCATTGCGTAGCCGATGCCGTTGCCCACACCGTCAAGGAACGACGGCCACGGGCGGTTGGCCATTGCGAACGCTTCGAGGCGGCCCATCAGAATACAGTTGGTAATAATCAGACCGATGAACACCGAAAGCTGCACACTGATTTCGTAGTCGTAAGCTTTCAGAAATTCACTTACAATGATAACCAATCCTGCAACGACGACAAGCTGCACTATAATGCGGATTGATGTCGGGATGGTATTGCGAATTAGCGAAATAATTACATTGCTGAATGCAAGCACTGTTATAACCGACAGCCCCATGACTATGGCCGGAGCGAGTTTGGCAGTGACGGCAAGGCACGAACAGATGCCGAGAATCTGAACGATGACCGGATTGTTTTTGGAAAACGGATTGAAGAATACCGCTTTGTTCGATATTTTTTCAGACATGGCTTATTTGCTGCGAATTGTTTTCAGATAATTGGCATAAGGCGTGAGGCAGTCGTCAATCATAGCGCCGACACCTTTTGATGTGATTGTGCCGCCCGATACACCGTCGACATAGTCTTCATCGCCCGAAGGCTTTTGACCGTTTTTTACAACAGCAATGGGGCGCAATTCCTCACCCTTGAAGAGATGCTTGCCTTGGAACTGGTTGCTGAACTTGGGCTTTTCGATTTCCGCGCCGAGGCCGGGCGTTTCGCCCTGATGTGAGAAGTAGGCGCCATAGACAGTCGATGCATCGTCTTTCAATGCTATGTACCCCCAGATCGGGCCCCACAGGCCTGCACCGTAGACGGGAAGAATGTAGGCTTTTCCTTGTTCGGTCGATGCAATGTAGACCGGAAGGCGGCGTTCGTCGGCCGGCTTTTTCACCTCACTTGCAACATTGATGTCGAAAGCGTTGCCTTCGAGTATGTTGCCGGTGTTGTCGACGATGAGCTGTTCGGTGATGACATTCTCGAATGTCGGAATGATTTCCGACTTGTCAACCGTGATGTTGAGTGATGCGAGTATCTGGCGCATCTTGTCAGCGTTGATATTGGCAGTTTGGCGGTCGCGCAGCGACATTGATGTGAATGCCAATGCGGCGCCTACTACTGCCACGAGCACCACGATATATATAACTGTGTAGAGGTTGCTTTGCTTGTTCATGGCTTCGTAATTACTTTGATGTTAGACGAGCACGACGGCGATTGATATTGGCGCGGACGACGCAGAAGTCAATCAGCGGCGCAAATGCATTCATAAGCAGCACGGCAAGCATAGCACCTTCAGGATAGCCGTTGTTGTAGACGCGTATCAGCACTGCCACAATGCCGATGAGGAAGCCGTAGATCAGTTTGCCTGTCGATGTGCGAGCGGCGGTGACCGGGTCGGTAGCCATAAATACGGCTGCGAACGCAAAGCCGCCGAAGAGCAGGTGGTCAACCGGCGACAGCATTGATCCGGGGTAGGTAGGTGTGGCGAATGTGTTGGCAATCCACCCCATTAGCAGTGCACCGACTACGGCCGACAGCATGATGCGCCAAGAGCCGATGCCGCTGAGCAGCAGTATCGCAGCACCGATAAGAATGCAGATTACCGATGTTTCGCCGAACGAGCCGGGAATCAGCCCCACGAATGCGTCCCAAGCGGAGATGGCCTTGCCGGTGATACCTGTTATGTCAAGCGACGATGCGCCGGCCGATGTGGCTACTTGGCTCAGCGGGGTGGCACATGTGAAGCCGTCGGCGACTGTCGGACCGAAGCCGAACATCTGTTCGGTGGCTACGAATACCTTGTCGCCCGACATTTGAGCCGGATAACCGAAGAACAGTACGGCGCGAGCCACCAGCGCTACATTAAATATATTGTAACCCGTGCCGCCGAATACTTCCTTTACGAAAATTACGGAGAAAGCCGTCGCAACGGCAATCATCCACAGCGGCGTTTCAATCGGGCAAACCATTGGCAGAATGATACCTGTTACGAGGAAGCCTTCCTGAATTTCTTCGTGGCGCATTTGAGCCACAATAAATTCGATGCCGAGGCCTACAATATATGTTACCACTACGCGTGGCAGGATTGCCAAGAAGCCGTAGAGCATCAATGACCAAAAGGGAAATTCTGTTTCGCCGGCAGCCAACCAATGTTGATATCCGGTGTTGTACATGCCGAAGAAGAAGCACGGCATAAGTGCCAGTATGACAATAATCATAGCACGCTTCGAATCGATGCTGTCGTGGATATGGACGGCTCCGGAGCGTGGAGCTGTTGTCTTTGGCGTGTACAGGAATGTCTCAAAACCGTCGAACACCGACTCCAAGGCCGAGAACTTGCCCCCGGGTTGGAAGTTGGGCTTTATGCGGTTGAGGAAATTTCTTAGAGATGACATATCGTTATTGTATTGTCGCCCGTGTGTGGCGACTTTGGGTTGTTATTCGAGTTCTTTATGGAGGTAATCGAGTCCGTCACGGATAATCTTTTGTACGGGCAACTTTGATGTATCGACAAATTCGCATAGCGCGAAGTCTTCAGGCGCGACTTCGTAGATGCCGAGCGCTTCCATGTCGTCGATGTTGTGCGACAGGATGGCTTTCAGCAGATATTCGGCCATAATGTCCATCGGGAGAACTTTGTCGTATTCACCGCTCATAATCATGGCACGGCGACCGCCAAGCAGGCGAGCGTCGGGGCTGAACAGTTTGTGCAGCCAATGCAGCGGCAAAGCGCGGTTGACGCTCAGTTTCGACGGAGCGATTGATGCCCAACCCATAAATTCATCCACATCGTCACCCTCGGCAATCACGGTGACCTGTCGCCACGGTGTGTGCAGGAAGCCGTCGGCTTCCGATACTGCCGTGCCGGTCAGCACGTTGCCGCTGATGATGCGGATATGATGTGTAGTGTCGTCCGACAGCAAGCCTGCAAGCACGGGTTTGATGTCGGCACCTGCCACTGTATCAACGATTGCCGGCTTTGCAACTTCAGGGCCGACAACGCCAACTGTGGCAGTTGAATCAATATGACCTGTAGTGAGAAGTACGCCGATTTTGTAGAGTGTGACAACGTCGAGTGTCCACACGTTTTCACCCTTGTTGACCGGGGCGATGTTGGCAATCTGAATGCCGACGTTACCTGCGGGGTGGGGGCCGCTTACGCTTACCGATTCCGCTCCGACAATATCTCCGAATGTCCAATCATCACCTGTGGAAATGTACACCTTGCCGGATGTTAATGCCTTGAGAGCTGCTACGGCTTTTGTCAGAACCGCCGTAGCGTCCTTGCCGAGTTGTGCAGTCAACGGCAATGCCAATGGCGCGGTATCAAGCGCGGTTACAAAAATGTCGCGCGGGGTTGTGCTCGAGTTCGGAACTATATCGTAGGGACGGTTGCGCATTGCAGCCAGCAGGCCCGACTGTCCGAGAAGTTGAGCCGTCGGCATGGAGGTGTCGAAGGTGACGTGGTTGTCGGCTCGGTCGTTTTTAACCACAACCTTTATAATCTTGCGGCGCTCGCCGCGAACTATTTCTTTCACAGTACCCGATACAGGCGACACAAGCACGGTGTCCGTGTCTTTTTTATCGTGCATCAGTGCTGTGCCAATCTCCACCTTGTCACCCTCTTTCACAGCGAGTTTCGGCGTAAATCCGGGGTAGTCGTCGGGGAAGATTGCACAATAATCAGGGTCGACTTTGCGGTGCGGACTGTCGACAGCGACAGCGCCCGCCAATTTTAAGTCCAAACCCTTTTTTATCTTTATCTTCATTGTAAACGGTTTTAGCAAAAATCGGCTGCAAATTTAACAAATTTTCTCGATATTTTGCTATCCTTCTGACACTTCAATAGTTAAATTGTGCCAACAATGCTTGATGTAATATGCAAGTAAGGCGCATCGGAAATCCCGAGCGCCTTACGTTTCTTGTTACGAATTTATCTGTTTCAGAAGTTGTAACCAATCTTCATATTGAAGCAGTTGGTTGAGCCGGCATGGTCGGGTGTCCAGCAGTGTCCGAGGTAGCCGATACCACCGTACCATTTGCCGAACTGCAGGCCGATCATCGGGTTGACGAGAACGGCGCCCCAGTCGGTATTTTCGGTGTTGATTTCATAGCCGACGTCGAACGAGAAGAACGGGCTGACACCTCCGAGATGTCCTTCGAGCTGGCCGCGTACGAAGATAGGAATCAGCGGCGAAGTGTTGAAGTTCCATCGTTCGGTGATACCTATGCCGGCGCCGAGGCGGACGTTGGGGTGAACCTTGCCGGTAACACCAGCTTGCACGTTGAATGCAGTGAAGTTGTCGCCGCCAACCTGGATGGGTTGGAATTCAAAGAACGGATTGATGGCCGATGTCGACAGCATTGTGCCGAGCGCGGCCGCGAGTGTCAGAAATAACTTTTTCATAGATTGAGTTGATTTCATAAAGTTATTAATACATTCCGATAGTGTGTGTCGCTGGCGAGTTGTCGCGATTGTCACAACGCTATCCGCCGACAAAATTAGCTGTTTTATGTGAAATTGCAAAGCATGAATAATAATTTTTAGCGGTATGTCAAGGTTGCTTGGCATATAAAACGAAAAAGCGCCGCAAGCATCGCTTGCAGCGCTTTGGTGTCCGATATGAGATTCGAACTCACACAGCCTTTCGGCCACTACCCCCTCAAAGTAGCGTGTCTACCAATTCCACCAACCGGACATTCGGGACTCTTCTAAGAAGTCTTGAGCGAAAAACGGGACTCGAACCCGCGACCCCGACCTTGGCAAGGTCGTGCTCTACCAACTGAGCTATTTTCGCGTTGGTGTCAGCGGTGTTCCCCGTTTGACGATGCAAAGTTAGGCATAATTTTTGATTCCGCAATAGCTTTGACGAAAAAAATGAAGAAAAAAGTGTATTTTTTTTGCGACGATGTTGCATCTGAGGCCGCTGAGAGGCCGATTTTAGCACATAACTCTGTCGCGTTCAAGTATTTGCGCCGCGAGTGTGTCGGCGGTGTGAATTAGAGCCACAAGAGGCGATTTTTCTTGCGCTTTTCTGTACGAGCGGTCCATTTCTATACTTTGAGCCGGAAGATCCCACGGACCCATATGCCAGCGGATGGCGAAAATTTCATCATCTTCGAGGTCGAGTCCGGCGCGAAGAAGCATCATCACCGACTTTTCACCATGGCCGACCGGGAAATCGCTGTAGTCGACTTCATACGATTCTATGTCTTCCCATGTGCCGATTTCGTTGCGTTGGCGACGTTTCACAAGTCGATAGATGTCGGCTTTGCATATATCGTGGAGTAGGGCGGTGATGGCTACAGACTCCGGCGCAAGTTGACTTTCGAGGTCGGGACGCATCTTTATTATAGATTCGCGGATGGCCATAGCCATATCATATACGTTGAGCGAATGCATTGCCAGTCCGCCGGGGAAGTTGTAGTGGTTGCGAACGGATGCCGGTGCGTCAAAAAATTTCAGTTCGTCGAGATAGGTGATAATTGATTCAATGTTGTCGATCTCGGTAGAGCGCAGTATGCCGACAAAGCGCTCACGATTTTCTTTAGGGTCTAATGACATAATGTGAATGCGAGGAGATTCTTGTGTATATACATTAATAATATGAGATGCTATTACAATATCGGGCTGAGCAGGCGCACCACCGATTCGATGGCGCGGCGTACGAGCGGGCGCTTGCGCCACGCTGCCGGGCGGATGCGTGTGCAGTCGGCCATATCGGCGCGATATATATCGCGCATGCGTTGGTTAAATTCTTTGGAGTAGAGGAATATGTTGCCTTCAAAGTTGTGCTCGAAGCTGCGGAAGTCGAAGTTGGTTGATCCGATGGTGACAAATTCGTCGTCGATGATAATCATCTTGGAGTGGAGCATACCGGCGTCGTAGAAGTAAATCTTGACGCCTGCGCGCAGGCATTCAGTGATGTACGACGACGACGCATAGCTGAGCAGCAGCGAGTCGGAGTGCCGCGGAATCATTATACGTACGTCCACATGTGCCAGCGCAGCCGTATAGAGGTCTTTGAGCAGCGCGTCGGTCGGCAGGAAGTAGGGCGTTTGAATGTAGACGCGTTGCTTGGCATTGGCGATGGCTTTGTGAAACTCCATAGCGATGTTGCTCCACTGCGATGTCGGACCTGATGTAAGCACTTGCGCGGCGATGTTGCCGGTCGATGTGCCGCCTGTGTACGGCGGCTCTTCGATGAGCGGTTGTCCCATGAAGTGCCAGTCGACCGTGAATGCGTAGTGGAGCGAAGCCACTACCGGACCGGTAACGCGCACATGAGTGTCGCGCCAACAGCCGAATCGACCGCCGTCGATATATCTGTCGGCGATGTTCATACCGCCTATATATCCCACGCGGCCGTCGATGATTACGATCTTGCGGTGGTTTCGCCAGTTCACGCGTGTGCCGAGTTGCGGGAATGTTACCTCGAAGAACGGATAAACTTGTATGCCCGCAAGGCGCATCCGCTTGAAGAATTGCGTTTTCACAGTGAAAGATCCCACGTGGTCGTAAATCACGCGTACAGTCACGCCTGCTTTGGCTCGCTCAATGAGTATGTCTGCGATTTCATTGCCGATGTTGTCGTTCTCAAATATGTAGTATTCGAGATTGATATACGACTCGGCGTCACGCAGGTCTTCTTTCAGCCGCTCGAACTTGTCACGACCGTTGGTGAACACATCCACGTCGTTGCCTGCATAGAATGCCGCCCCGGTCAGTGCGTGTGCAAGAGCGATTTGTTGCATCGACTCTTGGGTATAGTCGAGTTGGCGGTAGTTGGCGGTATGTTGCACCTCTCGTTTCTTGAGCCGTCGACGGCTGCGGCGCGACATCTTGCGGGTGTTCTTCATATTGCGTCCGAACACCATATATAATATGATGCCGAAGATAGGCAGAAGCAGGAGCACGGTGACCCATGCCAGCGACTTCACCGGATTGCGGTTCTCCGACAGTATCACGATAATGATACTTATCGTTGTCGCGACATACATAATGAAGATGGCATTGCGCAGCCATGTCCAATCAAAGTTTCCTGTCAACGCTTCAAACATGTTGCAAGTTATTAAATTTTCATGTAGTGCTTCGCATCGTTAACATTATTTAATCTTCCGGTGATGGGTAACGTTGATAACGTATGTTAAATATCAATTGTGTATGTCATTTTTTGTCGAAATTTGCGTCTAATAAAATAATAAGGCAAAAATGATTACAA
>CALKKU010000156.1 GCA_937995285.1 uncultured Bacteroidales bacterium
CACATTGGCGCTCCTGCGGACATACGCGGCCGCATACTGCAGGCAGCGCACTCGTGGCACGCAGCACAGCCGCCGCAGCGGCATCGTCGCCGCAGCGTATATGTTTTATAAATCCGGGAATATCGATATTGACCGGACAACCGGCAACGCATTGCGGATTGGCACAGTCGAGGCATCGCGATGCCTCGGAGCGAGCCTGTTCCGTCGTCAAACCTCGGTTCACTTCTTCGTTGACGTGAATGCGATACTCGGGATCGAGCATCGGCATCTCCACACGCGGTATATTCGTATTTTTCATCGCATCAATCAGTTATAGGCACGAAGGCGCATCATCATTTCATCGAAGTCTACTTTGTGAGCATCAAATTCAGGACCGTCGACACACACAAACCGTACTCGGCCGTCGACCGTCACACGACACGCGCCGCACATACCCGTCCCGTCCACCATTATGGTATTGAGCGAACAGATCGTAGGCACACCGTATTTCTTTGTAAGCAGCGACACAAACTTCATCATCACCGCCGGGCCGATTGTCACAACCTCGTCAACCTTTTCGCGGCGGAGCACCTGCTCCACGCCGTCGGTCACAAGGCCTTTCGTACCGTACGAACCGTCGTCGGTCATCACAATCACTTCGTCGGAATACTCCGCCACCTGCTTTTCGAGGATAATCAGGTCGCGTGTACGTGCAGCAAGTACGCTTACCACTCGATTGCCGGCCTGCTTCATCGCCTTGATTATGGGTAATAGCGGAGCTACGCCCACACCGCCGCCACAGCACACCACGGTGCCGACTTTGGCAATCTTCGTGGCCTGACCGAGCGGACCGACGACATCGTGCAGACAGTCGCCCTCATTGAGAGCGCAAATTTTTGCGGTTGATTCACCCACAGCCTGAACGACGAGTGTAATCGTGCCGCGCTCGATGTCGGCATCGGCGATAGTGAGCGGTATGCGCTCGCCTTTCTCGTCGACGATGACGATGACGAAGTGACCCGGACGGCGCGAACGCGCTATCAGCGGAGCTTCCACTTCGAGCCTTGCAACGCGCTCCGAGAAGTATTCTTTCGATATGATTTTATTCATGATAATGCGATGAAAGGTTTTATGAGTGTGCAATTTATAATGTTTGATCAATCAGACGACACAGACCGAGCAGCGCCTCAGTCGTGGCGCGGTCGATTACACGATGCCGATTGCCGGGAAGTTTCACCACGCGCGACGACACCCGACCGTCAACAGCCCAGCCGAGCCATACGGTTCCAACCGGTTTGTCAGGTGTGCCTCCGCCCGGGCCTGCAATGCCCGATGTGGCCATAGCGCAGCGGGCACCGGTAGCACGACATGCGCCAAGGGCCATCTGCTCCACCACCTGTCGGCTCACAGCTCCGTACCGCTCTATATCGGCGGCATTGACGCCGAGCACCGAAGCCTTCACCTCATTGGCATAACTTACTATGCCGCCGAGGAATATGTCGGAGCATCCCGCCACTTCGGTAATCGTATGGGCAATGTTGCCGCCCGTACAACTTTCGGCTGTGGCAAGAGTAAGGCCGTGACGACGGACACAATCAATCAGTATTTCGGCCGCCGTCGCATCGCCGTCGTATATCATCAGCGAACCCAACTCGCCGCGCAGGCGGTCGAAAGCCGCGTTGAAACGAGTTTCGATGTCCGATGATTCATCGCCGCGACCGTCAAGGCGCAGACGGATAAGCCCCGGCGTCGGCAGGTAGGCAAGATGCAGACCTTCGCCAAGCGAACGCTCGAAGTCATCGAGCCGCGCGGCAAGGGCACTTTCCGTAATACCCGCAACCATCAACGAGGCGTGAAGCAACTTCACACCGGGCGAAAATCGAGCCGCAATCTTGTCGACAACCGTGGGCAGCATACCTTCGGTCTCGAACGGCACGCCGGGCATCGACACGAGGACTTTGCCGTCGCACTCGAACCACATAATCGGCGCTGTACCGTACAGATTTTGAACGACTTCGCACGACGACGGCACGAGCGCCTGATCGGCGGTAAGCGGATTCATTTCCAACCCGCGCAAGGCGAATACACGTTCGATGTTGGCCGTCACATCGGCGTTGCGATAAAGCGTACCGCCGAAAGTCTCGGTCAGCACCGCCTTGGTGATGTCGTCCTTGGTAGGGCCGAGGCCGCCGGTAGTGATTACGAGATCCGATTCGCTCAAAGCCTTGTTGACAGCCGATGTAATTGCCTCACGGCCGTCGCCGACCGTTGTTACATTCACCACTTCCCAGCCGAGCGGACCGAGAGCGCGGGCTATCGCGCCCGAGTTGGTGTCAGTCACCTGACCTATAAGGATTTCGTCGCCGATAATGATTATCGAGAGTTTCATTTGCTTCTATTATATATGAACGCGCGCGTAAGGCACCTCGTCGTATGCGCAGAAGTCTTTGTCGAGATATTTGAAGTAGCCGGCAATCGCCACCATCGCCGCGTTGTCGGTGGTGAACGAACGAGCCGGAATGAATGCTTCCAATCCGCGAGCGGCGCAGAAATCGGCCACTGCCGCACGGACGCCGGAGTTGGCGCTTACGCCGCCGCCGATTGCCACAGTCTTCACACCTGTAGCATCCACGGCCTTGCCGAGTTTGTCGAGCAATATGTCGATGATTGTTTTCTGAAGCGAGGCGGCCAGGTCGGCTTTGTTCTTCTCCACGAAGTCGGGATCAAGTTTCTTTGCATCGCGCAGCGTGTATAGGAACGACGTTTTCAGCCCACTGAAGCTGTAATCCAATCCCGGAATATGCGGCTTGGCGAATTTGAATTTCTTCGGGTCGCCTTCGGCAGCCAAGCGGTCGATGTGCGGACCGCCCGGATAAGGCAGACCCATCACCTTGGCACACTTGTCAAATGCCTCGCCGGCAGCATCGTCGATCGTGCGGCCTATGATCTGCATATCGTTGTAGTTGCGCACAACTATCAACTGACTGTTGCCGCCCGAGATGAGCATACACAGGAACGGGAACTCGGGCACACGGTCGTCCTCTTTGGTCTTCACGAAGTGACTCAGCACATGGCCGTGGAGGTGATTGACATCGATGATGGGCACACGCAAGCCGAGCGACAGGCCTTTGGCGAAACTCGTTCCCACAAGCAGCGAACCGAGCAGTCCCGGACCGCGAGTGAACGCTATGGCCGAAAGATCGTGCTTGTCCACACCGGCACGGCGCAGAGCCGCGTCGACTACGGGAACTATATTCTGCTGATGGGCACGCGATGCCAATTCGGGCACTACGCCGCCGTATTCTTCGTGTATGCTTTGTGAAGCGATGACATTGCTCAGCAACAAGCCGTCGGATATAACTGCCGCCGACGTATCGTCGCACGACGACTCGATGCCGAGGATTACTATAGGTTTACTCATTAGAATACATAACTGATGCCGGCCGTGACGTAGGCGGCCGAGAAGGATTTTACGAGCGAGTACTTTGCCTCGATGTTGAGCTGCAACGTCGACGAGCATCGCAGGTCGAAGCCCGCGCCGAAGTTGAGGCCGAAGCGATTGACGTGGTTTGTCACATCAGCTCCGTCGGCATCGGTCACGCCGTGCTTCGCCCACGAGTTGAAGGTGACGCCGCCCAAAGGATATAGCGACACCTTGTCGCTTTCCACCAGGCCGAACGGCACGTGAACATTCAGGTCCATCATGAACGCATCCTCGTGTTTGTTGCGAAAGGCGCAACCGATCTCCGGAGCCAGGCGCACGTGGCTCGACAGAGCATATTGGAATGTCAATCCGGTAACAGCCGATTGGTTGTGCGAACCGTAGCCGAGTTTCACACCGAGCGACTTCTCGCCGGCATTCAGACCGGCCGATGCCGTCAATGCGGCCGCCGAGCCGAGCAATGCCGCCAATATTATACCTTTGCTCATACTGTAATAATAGTGTAAGGTTAGTAAGGCAAAGTTACTAAATTTTGCGCGATATATGCAATAGCGAGTGACAATCAATAATTTGCAAGCAAAAATCGCAACACAATTTAACACAGCCGCAACGATGCGTTAAAGAAATATGTTATATAACATATTGTTAAAATAGTGGAATATTATGCCGATTTAAAAAACTTTGCTTAATTTTGAGCCGTCAAATAGAGCCTACACGGCTTTAAATGATAATTTTTATTAACAAGGGAACGTCGCCAAGCCCTCGTTCTTTAACAAACCAACTAATAACTAACGCCTTAAAAATAACTAATTTAGAACTTCAAAAACCATTTAGAAACGGCCTTTTCCGCTCAATGTTATCCCCGTAGCGGCGAAAGGAAAAGGTAATTAAACAACTTACTTTACTAAATTTTATGAGAAAACATCTGTTTGTGACTCTGCTTTTGGCTTGTGGGATGCCGTTGACCGGTAATTTCGCCGCATACGCAGCCCCCGAACCCCAACAGCAAGGCCAATCGGTCGTTACCATCACCGGTACCGTCCTTGATGAAAACAATGAGCCCGTCATCGGCGCCAGTGTTGTACAAAAGGGTGTCTCAAGCAATGCTGTTGTTTCAAATTACGACGGTAATTTCACCCTCCGTGTTAAACCCGGCACTCCGCTGCTCATCAGCTTCGTAGGTTACAAGACTGTAGAAGTTGCCGCACAGCAAGGTATGACAGTGTATCTCCAGCCTACAACCGAGATGCTCAACGAACTCGTAGCCATCGGCTACGGCACACAGAAGCGCGCTAACCTTACCGGCGCCGTCGCTACCGTCGACGTTGCCCGCGTAATGGACAGCCGTCCTGTTACCGATGTCACCAAGGCCCTCCAGGGTGCAGTCCCCGGCCTTACCATCACCAACTCAAACGGTGCTATCAACGGCACTCCTTCTATCAAAATCCGTGGTACAGGTTCTCTCTCGGCTACCAACCAGGCATCTGACCCTCTGATCGTAGTAGACGGTGTCGTAGTTGAAGACCTTTCGTTCGTTAACCCCAACGATATCGCAGACATCTCTATCTTGAAAGATGCCGCTTCTTCAGCTATCTACGGTACACGTGCCGCATTCGGTGTTATCTTGATCACAACCAAGAACCCCGACAAGCAGGACCGCGTATCTATCACTTACAACAACAACTTCGCTTGGAGCCAGGCTACCAAGCTCGCCGACTATCCTACTGTTTACGAACAGTTGAAAGGCCTCACCCAAGCCAACCTCGCATCCAACGGCGAAGTAGGCCTCTTCGGTATGGACCCGTTCGTAATGATGCCCCTCGCACAGAAGTGGCTCGAACAGCACGGCGGCAAGAAAGCCGGTTATCGCGAAATGCAGCCCTACCAGGACGAGAACAACGTAGGTGACTACATGATTCTCCCCAACGGCAACGGTATCTACTATGCCGACTGGGACGTTGCAGGCATTATGTTCAACAACGCTACTCCGAGCAACTACCACAACGTATCTTTGGAAGGCGTAAGCGGCAAGACCAACTATCGTCTGTCGTTCGGCTACAACAAGAAGCAGGACCTCATGGCATTCAACCCCGCAACAATGCGTCGTTACAATGCTACCGGTACTATCAACACCCAGATCTTCGACTGGTGGAAAGCCGGTGTTCGCTTCAGCTTCTCTGAAAAAGACTACAAGGCGCCGTACAACGTGCGTGGTGACTATATCTATATGTGGCGTTGGGGTTCGTACTTCGGCCCTTACGGTTACACACGCGATGACGAAGGCAACATCGTCGACTATCGCAACGATATCGCCTATCGCAAGCAGGGCTTCGAAACCGACGACCGCTGCACCGAAACACGTATGACAGCCTACATGGACTTCAACCCCCTGAAGGGTCTCAACCTCCATGCCGACTTCAACTACTACGTACAGAACTACACCAACATCAACGCTTATATGCCGGTTTACGGTTACAACTCTTGGGGTAACATCGAAGAACCGTCTTATATCGTTCCCGTAAGCTGGGCCGACGCTCGCCAGACCAGCAGCAAGACCGACGGTTGGTCGATGAACATCTACGGTTCGTACGACCTCAACTTCGCCGACGACTTCAACTTCAAGGTGATGGTCGGTAGCACCGCCGAACAGCAGGACTACAACTACCTGTATGCAAAGCGCGACGTCCTCCTCGACGTTAACCTCCCCTACCTCGGCCTCACCACCGGTGGCGACGACAAGACCGGCTACGAAATCAGCCAGACTCTCAACCACTGGGCAACCGCAGGTTTCTTCGGTCGTATCAACTTCGACTACAAGGGCATCTACCTCCTCGAACTCAACGGCCGTTACGACGGTTCAACCCGCTTCCCCGCCAACAAGCAGTGGGCGTTCTTCCCCTCGGGATCAATCGGCTACCGCTTCTCTGAAGAAAAATACTTCGAACCCGTCAAGGAATGGTGGAGCAACGGTAAGCTCCGTGCTTCTTTCGGTGAAGTAGGTAACACCGCAGTAGGCGACAACCGCTACCTCTCTGTAATCGGTATCCCGACTACAATGTCATGGCTCACCGGCAGCAACGCTTCTGTAAGCTACGCCAACATGCCTACCCTCGTATCTAACTCTCTTACATGGGAACGCGTTCGCACATTCGACGTAGGTCTCGACCTCGGCTTCCTCAACAACTCACTCAACGTGGGCTTCGACTGGTACAGCCGCACCACAGCCGATATGCTCGGCCCGGGCGTTGACTATCCCTCTACTCTCGGTGCATCCGCACCTTACGGCAACAACGGTACTCTCCGCACCAACGGTTGGGAATTCAACATCGGTTGGAACCACTCGTTCGGCGATGCAAGCGTTTACGTAACAGCAACTCTTGCCGACGCTCGTACCAAGATTGTTAAGTGGCGCAACGACTCTCAGACTCTCTACTCTTGGGTTCCCGGCCAGAGCAACTTCACCGAAGGCACTTACTACGGCGATATCTACGGCTTCGAAACCGAACGCTACTTCGAAAAAAGCGATATGAATGCCGACGGCACTCCCAAGCAGGATCAGTCAGCTCTCGAATCAGGTTCGTTCCACTACGGCGTAGGTGACATCATGTTCCGCGACCTCGACGGCGACGGCAAGATCACCTTCGGCGATCCCGATATGAAGGACGAAAACGGCAACCCCGTTGCTATCGGTTCTGTAAACAACCACGGCGACCTCAAGGTTATCGGTAACACTCAGCCCCGCTACGAATACTCATTCCGCATGGGCGGTGCTTGGAAGGGCTTCGACCTCGACCTCTTCTTCCAGGGCGTAGGCAAGCGCAATATGTGGTTCACCTCTGCATTCGTTGTTCCGTTCGCTCGCGGCACAGATGCTCTCTATGCCAACCAGACCAGCTACAACGAACAGGTTATCGACATGAACTCTCAGCAGCTCACCGGCGAAATCATCGTTGACCAGAACAATGACTATCCTCGTCTGTACCCCGGTGCAGGTGGTCAGGGCCGTCTGTCTTCAATCAACGCAGGCCAGTACAACTTCTATCCCCAAGATAAGTATCTGATGAACATGGCATACCTCCGTCTGAAGAACATCACTCTCGGTTATACCATCCCCGCAGCCATCACTCAGAAGGCTCTCATCCAGAAGGCTCGCGTTTACTTCAGCGCCGACAACCTCGCACTGCTCTACAACGGCATGCACAAGTACCCCATCGACCCCGAAATCACAACCGGCGGTTCAGGTTCACAGTCGCAGATGAGCGGTAACGGCTACTTCGGCCGCACCACTCCTATGCCTCGCACATATTCGTTCGGTATCCAAGTAACCTTCTAATTATTGCAAGCACAATGAAAAAACAGATAATTTTAGCGCTTGTTGCCACTGCAGGTATCGGCCTCACAGGCTGTAACGGTTTCCTGGACGACAACCGCTATCCTTTGACCAACATCGTAAATTCTCCGGAATACTGGTCAAATACAAGCAACGTACAGTTGCAGGTCGACCGCTTCACTGATGAGATCAGCTCAGCTTACGGCTCGGGCGGCGGCTACGGCGACTTCTACTTCGGCGCCCTCAACGACGACCAGGTAGGCTCCAACTTCGCCAACTGGGCATATCCCACCGTTCCCGGTAGCGCCGGCGATTGGACTTACACCAACATTCGTGGTACTAACTACATCATCGAAGGCGTTGAATCTTCTTCACTGAAAGATTCTGAAAAGGCCAACTTCCTCGGCATCGCCCGCCTCGTTCGCGGCTATATGCACTACAATCTCGTACGCAAGTATGGTAATGTAGTTTGGGAAGACCACGTAGTCGACCTCGACGAAGGCAACCTCCTCTTCGGCGAACGTAACGATCGCGACGAAGTTATGGATAAGGTACTGGAAGATCTCCAGTTCGCAGTTGCCAACATCGCTGCCGAATCTTCGAAGACCGCATGGAGCAAGGACTACGCTCGCGCAATCCTCTGCGACGTTGCTCTCTACGAAGGCACATTCTGCAAGTATCGCACAGTTGCCGAAAACGGCAAGGCCGCCGATCTCGAACGCGCCAACCGCTATCTCCAGATCGCAGCAAGCACTGCCGAAACACTTCTCGGCAAGTACGGCTTCACCGACAACTACCAGTCGATCTACAACTCTCTGTGGGTAGCCGACGCCGCCAACGGCATCACCGGTCTCTCGGAGAACCCCGAACTCATCTACGGTCGTCGCTACGACAAGACAAATGGCCGTCACTCGACCATCTCTTACACCGCTTCTTCGACCACCACTTCGGGTATGTCGCTCGACGCTTTCAAGGCATTCCTCTTCAAAGACGGCAAGCCTGAAAAGTTGACATCTTGCAACACCAGCATGGTCGGTGTTCCCGATGCAGCAGCCAACACCTACTCTATCCAGAACCTCCTCGACCAGCGTGAAGCACGTCTGTCGATCATCACCGACCCCTATGTTTACTATAAGGGTATGGAATGGAGCCGCGAAGGTTGCGCAGGTATGAACTCGTCTTCGGGCTTCGGTATCGCCAAGTTCGATAACGTAAACCTCCCCGTTGACGACCGTACCAACTCGGCCAACAACTACACCAGCTGCCCCATCTACTGGACATCGTACATCGCACTGAACTATGCTGAAGCAAAGGCTGAACTCGGCCAGTTCGACGACGCGGCATTCAACAAGTCGCTCAAGAAACTGTACGAACGCGCAGGTCTCGGTGACATCGTAACAGGTGTATCTTACCTCGCCAACCTCAACGACCCCGACAACAACATGGGCGTAAGCTCACTGATTTGGGAAATCCGTCGTTGCCGCCGCTGCGAACTCATGTTCGACGGCAAGCGTTACTGGGATCTCGTTCGTTGGCACCAGCTCGACAAGCTTGACAGCACTCAGCACCCCAACATCCTCCGCGGTGCTTACGTTGCCAACGCTCCCTCGCAGCCCGCTATCGTCGACGGCGAAGGTTACATGCACGCTTACAACACCAACCGTGTATACGACAAGAAGTATTACCTCTATCCTATGCCTACATCGCAGTTGTCGCTCGCACCGCAACTCGGTCAGAACCCCGGATGGTAATCTTCCAATCCAAAATAAAAAGCCCCGCCCGCGCGGGGCTTTTTTTATACCCGTATTAATTATTATTAGCACGATAATACCATATTATTTCGCTAACTTTGCACTC
>CALKKU010000157.1 GCA_937995285.1 uncultured Bacteroidales bacterium
GGCCATAGGCTCGCCACTACACCTTTCCGTCCGTACAGGTTGCCGTGCAATCTTTGTCTCAAATGCAATGAAATTGAAAATACAAGTTTAGCGAAAAATGCTCGAAAGTTGCAAATAATCAGTGTGTTTCGATGAAATTTTGCAAAATGCACTTTCAAAACGGTGAACATTGTGCACCGTTTTGAAAGTGGAACGGATTGCCGGCAACAATTGTCGGATGTGTGTTAAATTATGTATAAATGAATAGACGATTGATATTTGTTTATAATTTTGCGAAAAAGTTTCTATTTCCACTATGATTTGAAAGTTAAACGGTCGGCTTTCTTATCATTTGCATAATTATGACCTATGTATTATCTATGAAGAAGTTTTTACTCCTTGCGTGCGCATGCTCGCTCGTAGGCAGCGCATACGCTGCTGTAGGTGACACATTTACAATCGATGATGTCACTTATGTAGTCAAGAGCGACAACACTGTTGGCATTCAGAAAGCCTCAAGCAGTGCCACCTCGTTCAACCTCACCGACGAAGTCACAAACGACGGCGTGACATACACCGTCGTATCGGTCGAAGAATATGCCTTCCGCTATGCCAAGGCTCCCGTCATCACCCTGCCGTCGACTGTCGAAACAATCGACTATGCAGGTCTTTACAGTTGCGAAGCGTCGGTGATCAATCTCCCGGCAAACCTCAAGGTCATCGGCAACTACGCATTCTACGCTTGCCGTTCGATTCAGACAATCGAAATCCCCGAGGGCGTGGAAGAAATCGGCACATCGACCAATTCGAGCGCATTCGGCACTTGCTACAACCTCAAGAGCATCAAGCTGCCTTCAACACTGAAGAAAGTATGGGATTCGTCGTTCTACCACTGCGGCCTCGAATCGGTGACGCTTCCCGACGGCGTGACATACGTGGGCAAGAATGCATTCAATCAGTGCGACAAGATGACCGAAGTGACCCTGTCGTCGTCGCTCGAAGAAATCGGTCCGGGTGCGTTCGAGGACTGCAAGTCGCTCACAACCATCAACAATATGCCGGCATCGCTCCGCACCATCGGAGAGGAAGCATTCTTCGCTTGCCCTCTCACCGAGTTCACCGTACCGGCCGACGTTGAAGAAATCGGCGCTCGTGTATTTGCCAACTCTTCAGTGGCCAAGTTCAACGTCGTGCCCGAAAACACCAACTTCAAGGTAATCGACGAAGCACTCTACACCGCCGACAAGTCGCTGCTCATCGCCTTCCCGCCCAAGTCGGCCACTACGACATTTACCGTAGCCGACGGTTGCCGCGGCATTCAGGGCGGCGCATTCCAGGGCGCGTCGGTCATCAAGGTGACACTCCCCGCATCGGTCATCGCCCTCGACGACTTCGTATTCTGCCAGTCGGCCCTGAGCGACATCACCCTCACCGATAATGTGGTTTATATCGGCGAACAGGCATTCGCCGCCACCAACCTCACCTCGCTTACCCTCCCGCAGGGTCTGCGCGATCTTCAGGACGCCACATTTGCCGGTTGCACCAAGCTGACATCCATCACCCTCGGCTCTAACGTCAAGACTTTCGGCATCCGCCAGTTCTACCAGTGCACCGCGCTGACCGACGTTTACTTCACCGGCAGCACCGCTCCCGAGATCGGCTACTGGGAATACTCCTCCGAGTCGCCCTTCTACGGCGTGGCCGACAAGCAGGTAACGGTTCACTGCCCCAAAGGCACATCAGCTTCTTACTCCGACTTCAAGGACTTCGATGCCGTGAAGGAAATCGTAGAGAACGCTACCGGCATCTTCACCCCGACAAGCGTGGTTCCCTCCAATCAGTCTGAAGTGGCCACCCTCGACAAACTCACATTTAACTTCGGCGAAAAGGCCACGGCCGTTAAGAGCAATCCCGCCATCAAGGTGATTTGCGGACAGTATGTGGGCAACATCCCCATGGGTACCGAAGTGGAAGTCGGTATGTGGTCGGTTCTCAACAACAATTCCGAATCGCCCTACGTCGTTCCCCTCGATGAATACGGCGAAGACGGTATGCCCGTCAACATGGAAGCCGGCAAGACCTACTTCGTAATCGTTCCCGCAGGCACGTTCAAGAATGTTGCCGGCGACCTCAACGAAGAACTCACCCTGCAATACGAAGGTACATGGGTCGAACCGCAGTTCATGCCCGTTACCGTCGAGCCTCTCGACGGTTGCGAACTCAAGCAACTCGAAAACACCTACCTTACCTTCGAATCGAAGCCAAACAAGGCTTACAACTTCTCAAGCAAGATTCACCTCATCGAGGGCGAACTTGTCGACGGTGTGCCCGTAGGTACTGAGACAATGGGCTCAGCCGACGACTGGTTCGGACTTGTCGAGAACTGCACTCTTCAGATCTTCCCCTGCGACTACGACGCATTTATCACGCCTATCGCTCTCGAAGCAGGCAAGGACTACTATCTCGTAATCGATGCCAAGGCTGTCTACAACAGCAGCAGTGTCTACAACAAGCAGATCATTATCCACTACACCGGCCTGCCCGAATCGGGTGTCGAAGCCGTCGAAGCCGACAGCTACGTGGTTAAGAACGGCACTTCAATCGAAGTGGGCGTATCGGGCGAATCGACCGTACAGGTATTCAACGCCGCAGGCGTGCTCGTAGGCAGCGTAGCTACAGCCGACAAGGCTTCGTTCGACAACCTTGCATCGGGTCTCTACATTGTCAACATCAATACCAATGGCAAGGCCAAGAGCGTGAAAGTCGTTCTCTGATAAGAACATAACTCCTCCATATAGCAATCGAGGCGACCCGTCGGGGCCGCCTCGATTTTGTTTAATAAGAATCGGTTAAATGCGTATTCGGTCAATGCGCTGTGTTATAACTAATTGTGCGCTGATCGACGCCGGACGGGCCGAAGGCTCGCCCCTACCTTTGCCGGCTTTCGCCGGCATTATTAATTTGCAACGGTCTCTACATCCCAGCGCTTCCGCGACAGGGCATCGTATTGGCTGACGATGTCCGATGCACACTCCCATGTGTATTCGTCGAGGCTGCAATTCAGACCGCGGGCCGTTTCATACACTTCGTCGAGTAATGCTTTCATTTCCGGCGTCTTGACCCGAGTGTAGGCCATGCTGTCCAAAATATCTTCACAGCAAGAGACCAATTCGCGGGAGTCTCCTGATTCCATAGCCTCTTTCAACTTGGTGCGTGCGAGTTGTAATTTATCCATATAGAATTGAATATTAAGCCTTGAGGCTGGTCACGGAGTAGCCGAGGAATGTCGACGCCGTGGCATCGAAGCGGGCGGTGTCGTCGGTGGTGAGGAATGTGGCCGAACCGCCGCGAGTGATGCGTCGCTCCATTTCGGGATGGCGATGCAGGTAGTCGGCGAGCGATGTCGCCACTATGTCGCCCTGGCTGAGGATGCGCACTCCCTCGGGCGCGTACTGCCGAATCTTGGGCAGTAGCAGCGGGTAGTGTGTGCAGCCGAGGACTATGGTGTCGATGTCGGGGTCGGCCGAGAGCAGGGCGTCGATGTACTTCTTGACGAAGTAATCCGCTCCCGGGCTGTCGGCTTCGCCGTATTCGACGAGCGGCACCCACATGGGGCAAGCCTGTGAGGTGACGGTGAAGTCGGGATGCAATTTGCCCAACTCCATATCATAGGAGCGCGAGGCCACGGTGCCTTGCGTGCCGAGGATGCCCACGTGGCCGTTGCGGCTCACCGAACCGAGGGCTTCGGCCGTCGGACGGATTACGCCGAGCACGCGGCGGTCGGGGTCGATGCCGGCGAGGTCGCGTTGCTGGATGGAGCGCAATGCCTTGGCCGAGGCCGTGTTGCAGGCAAGAATCACAAGGTGGCATCCGCGAGCGAACAGCGAGCGCACGGCTTCGAGCGTGAAGCGGTACACCAGGTCGAACGACCGTGTGCCGTAGGGCGCGCGAGCGTTGTCGCCAAGGTACAGATAATCGTATTGCGGCAGTGCCTGTCGCAGTTGCTTCAGGATAGTAAGACCGCCATAGCCCGAGTCGAATACACCTATCGGCCCGGGCTGTGACGGCAGTGCGATGTTATCTTTATTTTCCAAAGAACGGGATTAAAGACGCGATTTGATGGCTGCGGTAGCTTCTTCGTAGCCCGGCTTTTCGAGCAGGGCAAACATATTGCGCTTGTAGTCTTCGACGCCCGGCTGGTTGAACGGGTTCACGTCGAGGATGTAGCCGCTGATGCCGCAGGCCGCTTCGAAGAAGTAGATGAGTTGGCCGAGGTATTCCTCCTTGAGCTCGGGCAGAGTGATGAGCAGGTTGGGAACGCCGCCGTCGACATGGGCGATGCGGGTGCCGAGTTCGGCCATCTTGTTCACCTCATCCACGCGCTTGCCGGCGAGGTAGTTGAGGCCGTCGAGGTTGTCCTTGTCCGAAGGAATCACCACCTTGTGCTGCTGCTCGGCCACGGAGATTACGGTCTCGAATATCGAGCGTTCGCCGTCCTGAATCCATTGGCCCATAGAGTGAAGGTCGGTGGAGTTGTCGACCGATGCGGGGAATATGCCCTTGTGCTGCTTGCCTTCGCTCTCGCCGTAGAGTTGCTTCCACCACTCGGCCAGGAAGTGCAGTTTGGGATTGTAGTTTACGAGAATTTCGATTTTCTTACCCGAGCGGTACAGCGCATTGCGAGTCATCGCATAGAGCAGTGCTGCGTCGTCTTCGCCCGAGAGTGTTGCCTTTTCACAGGCGGCAGCGCCTGCTATGAGTGCCTTGATGTCGTGACCGGCAACGGCGATAGGCAGCAGGCCAACGGGGCTGAGCACCGAGAAGCGGCCGCCGATGTTGTCGGCGATTACGTATGTCTTGTAGCCTTCGGTAGTGGCAAGCGAGCGCAGGGCGCCGCGCTTTGCATCGGTGATGGCAACGATGAGGCTGCGTGCGGCTTCGATGCCTGCCTGTGCTTCGAGTTGCTCCTTGAGCAGGCGGAAAGCGATGGCCGGTTCGGTCGTCGTGCCGCTTTTCGATATCACGATGATGCCGAAGCGCTTGTTCTTGAGATACTCTTGAAGTTCGTAGATGTAGTCTTCGCCGATGTTGTGGCCGGCAAAGAGCACCTCCGGACCGTCGACTGTACCCATAGCATTGCCGAGAGCCGCGATTACGGCTTTGGCGCCGAGGTAGCTGCCGCCGATGCCGATGCACACCACTGCGTCGCATTCTTTACGCAAGTGTGCCGCCGTTGCGGTGATGTCGTCGAGTAGTTCCGATGAAGTAGTGGAAGGCAGATTGACCCAACCGAGGAAATCATTGCCGGCGCCGGTGCCGTCGGTCAATTTGGCGAGGCTTGCTGCAGCATCGCCTTTGAGAGAGAGGATGTCGTTGTCACTCACAAAATTGTGGACATCCTTTACATTCACTTGAATCTTTTTCATATCGGTTTGAAATTTGTACTTTTCAGGTTACAAAGATAGTGAGAATTCGCAAAACCGAAGCTGAATTGTTGCAATTTTCTCCGCTCGGTTTAAATCTTAAACAAATTCGCCACTGAAACTTCGATAATTTTACGTGTTTTGTCGATTTTCTATAATTTTGTTGTATTTTATTTAAAATTTTTCATAACTTTGCCGGTGATGTTAGAAATATTCGTCATATTCAGTCAATGTTATCAGTCGATTCATCGTCCGATGGAGCGACGACGCTAATACTATACACACCTTACATCCACTTTTGCAACTTTCCTCTCTACACGGTGCGCGGCTCGGTCGCTGCCTCGCGCGTCGTAATTCGGAATATTATATCATAACTACATAATTAATTATTAACTAACGTTTTACTACCATGCAAAGAAGATTACTCTTGTTGGTATGTGCCGTGCTGACCACCGTCGGCCTGTGGCACATCAACGCGCAATCTGCTTCGTCATCGTCGTCCGCATCCGCTGCCGGGCAGCAGTATGTGGAAGGCGTGGTGCGTGTGAAACTCCAACCCGAGGTTGCAGCCCGTATCGAGGCCGCCAACCTGCCGATGTCGGTGAAGAGCACGCAACAGCAGTATGTGAAAACGGGCGTCACCGCTCTCGACCGCGCCAATCAGCGCGTCAAGGCCGTGTCGATGACCCGAGTATTCCCCTATGCCGGCAAGGATGAGGCCAAGCACAAGGCTTTCGGCCTCGACCTGTGGTACGACGTTGCCTACGAAGCCTCGGGTATGACCCCGGCGCAGGTGCGCAACGTCTACAGCCAAACCGGCGGCGTGGCACACGCCCAGCGCGTGCCCGTGTATCAGCCCGTCGGCGGCGAAAAGTTCCGTACGCTTTCGGCTTCGGAAATTGCTGCCGCTACGGCACAGGCCGCTTCGATGACCAACTTGCCGTTCAACG
>CALKKU010000158.1 GCA_937995285.1 uncultured Bacteroidales bacterium
GTTTTGAGTAGTTGCTGCCGGTGACGTTGTATTCTTTCAGCGGGATGCCGAGCGACTGTGCCACGCCTTTCATTTCGTTGGTGATGTTACCGTAGTCGGTGCGGCATGCCGAGCCGATGTCGGCCACTTCGGTGTTGGCCACCACGAAAAGATGCAGGGTGGGGCGGCTGCTGACGCTGACACTTGCGCCGGCTTGTGACGGCGTCGTCGCGGGCTGTGTTGACGTGTCGATTTCGCTGTATCCGCTTTCGCATTGCTCCACTTCGCCGGCGGAGCGCACGGCTTCGTTGTGGGCGGCAATTACCTGGCGGAAGAAGTTCTCGTCGGCAGCGTAGAACTGATTGAGATAGTCGGCGTCGATGTAGGTCAGCGGCACTTCGGCAAATGCCGTGGCACGAACCCATTCGTCAGGATCGTCGTCCTCGTCAAAGCTGATGTACGGCACCATTTGCCGCTCTTCGCTCTCGTTGGTGTCCCACAGCCATATCAGTATTGGCGCGTCATCGTCGTCGCAAGCCATGATGGTGTAGTTCACCTCATCGGCTTCGTCGGCCTTGACGGTGATATAATCGTAGGCGGCGAGACTGCGCTCGTCGGTGTCGTCTTCGTCGACCGTCCACAGACGCAGGTGGCAATCCGTGTCGTCGACATAGTACATAAGCCCGTGGGCTTCGTTGCCGGCGAGGTCGTTGTAGACGAGTTCGTAGAATGTTTGGGCAAATGCCGTCGGCGCGATGCATAGCACCAGCGCGGCGAGCAGCATCCGGATGCCCGCAAGTCGGTTCATAAAGCAGTTAGGAACAGGTCGGTAATCAGAACTTCACTTCCAGCGAGTCGAGGATAGCCTGAACGTCTTCGGCACGGCTGTCGTCGAATGTGACGGTGAAGAGGAATGCCACGGCTTCGTTGTCGGGCATACCGCACAGGCCGATGATGAGGTTCACGCCGTCGGCGTTGGTGCCGTAGATGAGGCCGCCTTCGAGAGTCTTGGTCTTGAAGTCGTCCTTTTTCATCTGATCGAGACTGAGGTCGGCTTGAGCCGCTACGGTGGTGAGCATCTGGCCGATGGCATCTTCATTGATACCCTCAGTGAGCATTGGGTGGAAGCTGAACACGAGGTTCTGATCGGCAGTCTGGCCTACGGTGGCCGATTCTTCGTCGGCTACTACAGTCATGTCGTCGGGCAGATTGGCGTTGAGGCCGGTTTGCGACGATTGGAATGTTTTGGCCGACACACCGGTGGCCGATGCGAGCAGTGCTACTGCCGCGAGCATGGTTGCGAATGCTTTCTTCATGGGGTTGAGGTATTTTTTGATTGATTGTTTGATTGGTTAGTGCAAAAGATTAGTGCTCTTGTGGCAAAGGTATGCACAATATTTTGATTGCACAACAATTTTTAAACAAAAAGTACAGGGCTGTCGTCGCGACGCCCTGCACACAATACACAATTATCTATAAAACAACTATTTATTCTTTGCTACTAATGCATTATTGCAATTTATCCACATTTCTTTTTTCTACGTGTCAGTTGACGAAGCAACCCGCATCAACCTCCTTCGGGAGGCAACGCTTGCAGATGTATATCGGCATGTAGAGAATGGAGGCGTGTGTTATCGGCTCACTGAATGTCTATATACTCTACTTTGGTTGTTGTCGTCTGTGACTTCGATTGCAAATTTAATTACCTTTTTGCACATTGCACAGAATTATGAGGTTAAATAAAGTTAATGCGACTCTATTTCCCAAGTACCTTTCTTTGTCGAACCTTTACGACAAAGAAAAATGCCCTTCGCTTCGACCTGTTTGCGTAGTGTTCGCACCTGATCAACAGTTAAGCCGAGTCGCTCGGCCAGTGACTTTAAAGTGATATTCGGCGTACTATCAATTAGTTGCAATAGGTTGGATTGAATTTCTGTCAGGCCTCGCGCTCTGATTATATCAGCAAGTTCTTTGGGATTTTCTTTGGTTTCTTTGGGATTTTCTTTGGTTTCTTTGGGATTTTCTTTGTCGTAAACGTCAATGTCGGGGACACCTTCCTCGCCTATGTGGCAAGGAATCTTTACTACGAAATAACTTCGATATTCGTTTGTTTCAAATGTGGCCGCCGGAGATCCGTTCTTGGCAAGTTCGTTCTGAATGGTCGGAATACCGGTAGAACGACCTTCGGTAAGCCCGAGTTCCTTAAGAAATTCACCGAGACGGCGGTTGCGGTAATATCGAGTGACCATTCGTCGGCCTTCGCGTATGGCATCGGCGCTTATGGAGCGGTCGGGACCTGTGGCACTCGATATCGTTATTTCTGTCGGTTGAATCTCTATGATAATCGGTTCGCGAGAGCGGTAATCGCGGTGATAAAGTGCGTTGGACACAGCCTCTTCGAGAGCCTGGTAGGGATAATTGAAGAAGCGAATGGATTCGGCACGGTCTTTTGGCTTTATGATATGTTCGTGTATAATAACCGTGCGCAGATAGCGCATCGTTTCCTCAATAATCTGAGGTACAGAGCCGCGTATCGGAGGTACTTCTTTCATATTATTCGGGTCGTTCAGTACGCCTTTGGGAAAAAGGATAATCTCCACCTGTGTATATTGGAAGAACTTCTCGGGAGTGGCGCAGAACATCATTGCCGCTACGTTTTTCAGCATACGATTCTCCCTCGGCCCTACAAACAGATCCATCTGTTCGAGTATTGATTCCAAGTCATTGCCGTTGAAATCTGTGGCAAGGCGACTGCCGACCTTGTTCAGGTAGTCGAGTACGAGTACACCTGAGATATCTGATAACTTTATGTCAGGATTGCCGCGGTCGTCGAACGGGACGCGGTTGGTCATATCGCGCAGCTCATCCAAAATATAACCCTTGGCTTCGACTGTAGAAGATCCGGAGCGGATATAGCACTTGCGTTGAGACGTCTTGTTCGTGATGTATTCCGGTACATCGTACGGGCGGTTTATACCCGACGGGCACCATATGACAAGTATGTCCCGGCCGTCGACTTCTGCAACTTCAGTTCGCGGAAGGTAGTACGGATTGAGTTTGTTGTTGTAATTGACAATGTCTTTCTGGATGGCGTCAATTTGTTCTGTTTTCAATCCGCAGACGGGGCGCTTGGCTACGCCGTTTTCCTCTTCTACGCCGACGAGGATGTATCCGCCGCCGATGTTGTCAAAGTCATTGGCAAATCCGCAGATAGTGCGGTAGATCCTGTCGGGATTCCACCCCTTCTTGAATTCGATTCGGTTGGATTCAACTTTTCTGTGTCTGAGCAGATCTTCAACGTTTATCGGTAGAGCCATAGTCGTAGGATATATAGTTGCAAAATTAATCAATCTTGTTGAAGAACACAAATAAAGCGCTCCGCCGGCGGGGCGGAGCGCTTGAGTCAAATCCGTGTGGCGGATTTGTGTTGTTAGTTCAGTCGTGGGCGATTAGCGAACGATTACTTTGTTGACGGTGTTGCCCTGGCGACGGATGTAGAGGCCGGGGGTGAGGTCGTCACCGTTCATGCGGATGCCCTGGAGGTTGTAGTATTCAACGGGAGCGTTGTTGTCGACTGTGATGTCGTTGACACCGCCCTGGCCGCCGTAAACAACCTTGATGGCGTTGATCTGAATTGTAGAACCTGCATCGGCTGCATCAATGGTGAGAGACTTAGTTTCGCCTGCCCATACGCAGTCGGCGTATGCGCCGTCGCTGAATGTGCACTTGGCCATTTCAGTGTTGCTGGCTGCCTTGCTGAATGTGAATTCAACACCCTTTACGAAGTTGTCGCCTGCGGCGATTGTCATAACGGCTTTCTTGTAGAAGCGGTAGCTCCATGCACCGGCTGCCGAGTAGTAAACGGCACCGCCCTGTGTGCTTGCGCCCTTCGAGATTACAACTGTAGCTGCACCGCTTGTGAATGTAACGTCGGCTGCAGAGATGGTCTTTGTGCCGTCGCTTGATGCTTCCTTATTGAAGTCGAGAGCGGGATTTGCTGTGAGGGCCTGAGGATTGGTGAAGTCGAATGTAGCGGTTTCACCTTCGGGGAGGATAACGTCTTCCTTGATGGTGTATGCTGCGGTGGCAACCGAAGAGTTGTCCATACCGTCCTTAACGGCGATAGCCGAGATGGTGAGGGCGTTGTTTACAACGATAGGAGTGCTGTAAACGGTCGATGCGGTTGTGGGAGTTGTGCCGTCGAGGGTGTAGTAGATTGTTGCACCTTCGGTAGCGCAAGAGATAGCGACTTCCGTGCCGGCTTCAACAGCACCTGCTGCGGGGTTGAAACGGGGAGCGGCTACTGTTTCGCGGCCCGATGCGTTTGTTACAGATACGGGAAGGAGCTGGAGGTTGCCGCTGTAAACGCTGGTGAAAGCAACTACGGTCATGTTGTCACCGGTGGGAACGGTTACAGTCTGGTTGAACTGGTTGTAGAGAGTTGCCGAACCCGATGCGTCGGTGACGGTGAAGTTGCGTTCGTCGGCGCCGGCAGCAACGGTCACACCCTTGAGGATGATGTAGACGTTCTGGTTGTCGGCAGCGAGTTCTTCGATGCTGAGTTCTTCGGGCTGAACGGCTGTACCTGCAACGCCGTCGGCGAATGTCGATGCGTCGGGTACGAATTCATCCTTGCCGTTGTAGAGGTCGCGCTTACCGGTGGCGCCGGCTGCGATTGTCATACCGTTTTCGTAGGTCTTGCCGAGGTCGCCGTAAACGAGAGCGTAGCCGCTGGCGTCCTTCACGAAGAGGTTGCGGCCATTCTGATAGATAGCTGTGATGGGGTTCTTGAGCTTTGCGGTTGTGCCCTGAGCGAGTGCGAGGAAGGCGGCGAGGTTGTCGACTTCGGTCACTTCGGGTTCGGGGGTAGAGCCGCCGTCAACGGTTACATTGCCGGTGATGGCGAGGTTACGAATTTCCCAGGTGTCGGCGCCCGATGTTGTAGAGCCGTACTTAAAGCCGAGCTGTACTTTCTTGCCTGCGAATGCGCTGAGGTCCATAGCGCCCGATTCGCCCCATGTCCACTTGCCCGATTCAGGCCATGTGGGGATAGCGACTTCTGTCCATGTGGTCGTGCCTGCAACGCGAACTGCGAATTTGCAGAGCGAGGTGAGGGTCGTTTGGAACTTGGCGGCGTGTTCGAACGATGCCGAAACGGTAGAAGCCGCTGTCATGTCCACAACGGGTGATACAGCCCATGATTCAGACTCTTGAGCCGAGCCGCTGATATAGGCCGAGGCGTTGAGATAGTAGGCGTTGCTGTAGTTCTTCCACGACCAGATAGCAGAAGCACCTTCGGGCATGGTTACATTCTCGAATGTCCAACCGTCAGCACCGTTAGCGCTGGTGGCGTCGAGCATAGTGACATCAGCCGATGCTGTGAAAGCGGCAAATGCCATCATCGAAAGTAAAAATTTCTTCATAAAGTTAATTATTTAGTTAAACGGTTGATTAAGTATGTCGTATGTTGTACGGAGACTTGTCGATGCGGCGATCATCATCGGCTCACCTTGCGGATGAGCAGCACTTCGGTGGGGAAGTGGTCGCTGTAGCCGTTGAGGTAACTGCCGGCCGAGAACGTGCGCAGCGGATAGCCTTGGCGTGTGCCCTCGGTGTCGCGCAGGAAGTCGAAGTTGTGCACCATCGACTTGTAGAAGTGCCAGCGGTTGTCGTCGGTGTTGACCAAGTTGCCCGAGAGGATAATCTGGTCGAAGAGATTCCATGCGCTCTTGTAGGCGAGGGTGCCGATGCCGTCGTCGAGCATCTTCCAGAAGGGGTTGTAGAACTGATGTTCGCCGACGCCCTTGGGCGACTTGCTTGCGCCGAGCACTTTGGCGCACGATTTGTCCTGCGGGTCATCGTTCATATCACCCATGATGATTACACCCATCGATGGGTCGACGGTCCACAGCGAGTCGGCGATGTGGAGGCAGAGGGCAGCTGCGGCTTCGCGATTGGGCGACGACTTCTCCTGTCCGCCGAGGCGCGACGGCCAGTGGTTGACGATGATGCCCACGCGTTGGCCCATCAGTCGGCCTACGACGCACATCTGGTCGCGTGTGGCGAAGGGTACGGCGGTGAGGCGATGGTTGGTGACGTTCTCCACGGTGAAGAAGCGGGGATTGTAGAGCAGGCCCACGTCGATACCGCGTTTGTCGGGCGAATCGTGGTGGCAGATTTGCAGATTCCACGGCTTCAGCTCGGGAGCGTTCACGAGGTCTTCGAGTACCGAACGGTTCTCCACTTCGGATACGCCGATGATGGCCGGACCTTTGGGTGTCACCTTGGTGGTAAAGTTGGATATGGCTGTGGCAAGGTTGTGTACCTTGTTGTTGTATTTACGCGAATCCCAACGGTTCTGTCCGCCCGGGGTATATTCAAGGTCGCGGCCAAGGGGATTGTTGGGGATGGTGTCGAAGAAGTTTTCAAGGTTGTAGAAGGCTATGCCCGCGGCTTGTGCACCCTGGGCAAATGCGGCGGGAATACATGCTGCTACGAGCATCGCCACTGCAAGGAATTTCTTGAACATGGGTTACTTTCAGGTAGTTTTTATTGTAAATCAGTATTTGTGCCAAAGTTAGTAATTATTTTTCAATCAGCGGTTAAAATGTTGTGAAATTTAACGTTGCGTCGAGCGCGACGCCAAGGAAAAACGATGGGGCGATGCCGTCGGCACCGCCCCATCACGAGACAAGAGTTGTTATGCGGGCCGATCGCTCGGCCGCGGAGAATTTATCCTATTACTTTGTTGTAACCTGTACGGGGATCTCGTTCTTGACGATGATGTGGCCGTTGAAGGTGATTGTTGCTTCAACTGTGAGGTTGTAAGCGCGCTGCAACTTGGCACCGCCCTGGTTTTGGTAGTGGATCATACCGTTGGCATCGATGTTGAATACGGTTGTCGGATCGAGGTTGCCCTTGAAGGTGTTGTATTCGCTGTCGGCCTTGAATGCGTATGTTACCTGAACGTCGGCATCGGTGAGGTTGAAGTTGTTCTTAGCGTAGTCGCTGAGTGCGAGAGCATTGGCTGCCTTGCTCCAGTTGTAGATGGTATGGTTGGCGTTGGTGACGTCTTCGATAACATTTACGAACTGAGCGACATTGACTGTGAGAGCACCGATGTTATTGCCGTTGAACGAAGCACCGCCGTTGATAGCGCCGGCCTTGAACGGGTTGGCGAAATCTACGTAGAATACCTGTTCGCAAGTTTCACCGTTGACAAGTGTCAGAGTGTACTTCATCTTGGCTGTCTTAACCTGGTCGGCGATGTTGGCAACGAGCTTGATGATGCCGGCTGTCTGCTTGCCGCCCGATACGGTCGGAGTGAAGATGATGTCGCCATTGGTGGGCGATACGAGGCTGAAGTTGATGTCAGTGATGTTGTAGTGGCCTGCGAAGGTGTTGAAGTATTGGAAGATTTCCTGACCGCCCTTGTCGTCCTGACGGAAGAGCTGAGCGATGTTGGCTTCCA
The DNA here is from genome assembly GCA_937995285.1 of uncultured Bacteroidales bacterium. Lineage (GTDB taxonomy): Bacteria > Bacteroidota > Bacteroidia > Bacteroidales > Muribaculaceae > CAG-873. Next base: position 7,451 of record CALKKU010000158.1, read on the forward strand.
TTTCCCACTTGTTGGTGTCGCTGTTGATGCGGCCGTTTACTTCGAGGCGGTCGGCACCCTTGAGGTAGCTCGGGCTGTAAGTGTAGGTCGGGCATACTTCGTATACGTAGAAGTCCTGAGTGAGGACAACGTTGCCGCGTTCGAGGCGGTCGTCGCTCTTGATGGTGATTACTACGTGGTACTTGGTAGCTTCCTTACCGTCGATAGTTACCTTGTCGTAGGTGTTCTGAGTCTTGATGTTGTTGTTGATAGCAAGCTTGGCTGTCGAAGTTTCGGTGCCGTCGGCTACGAGAGTTACGTCGCAGAAGATACCATCACCGGCGAACGAGTAGGGAGTGCCTGCGTGAGCGGTGGTGTTGCCGGCGTTGATTACAACGGGACGGCCGCTCTTGTAAGCGTTGATTTCTACGGTGTATTCATCCGATGCGCCGCCGTAGAAGCCCCAGAATGCGGTAGCCTTGAGGTTGGTGACGTCGTAGATGAGGTGGTTGACATCCAGCCAGTTCATGATAGCAACCTGCTTCTGAGCCGAAGTAAGTGCATGGTAGTCGAATGTCTGAGCGGCAGAGATCGGGTTGGTGATGTCGGCCTGTTCTACCTTGCCGTCAACGATCTTCAGCTTGATGTAAGCTGAAGCGACGAGACGCTTTGCAGAAGCGGTGTTGTCGGTCATGAATGCGTCGACGCGAACAACCGGAGTGCGGTCAACTGCGCTGGCACCTGTCTGAGCGGTGATGACACTGCCGTCGAGGCTTGCGAAGTGCTGCTGGTTGGTGTGGGTTTCGTCGGTTGCGAGGTATTCCTTAGGCATGCTGAACTCGAACGAGATGCCTTCGAATGCAACCGAAGTGAGGTATGTGCGGAGTTCGGGGCTCCAGAGAGCTACGTGCTGAGCAAGGTCGAGAGGAGCCTTCTGCGACAGCCGCAGGTCGTGGCTTGCCGACAGGGGCATCATCGACTGGATGAATGCACTTGATTCGCCGTCGTTGATCGACTTTGTACGAGCTGTGAAGATAGCCGAAGAGCTGGGATCGGCAATAACTGCTGTGATAGCCTTCGATTCGGCAGCTACGTAGTCGGTGGTGTAGGGCGCTGCTTCCTGGCCGTTGATGAATACCATAGCGGCGAGGTCGCGGTCGGTCTTGTTGAGCTTGTTGTAGTAGGCCTGTACGGGGAGTACGCCGGTTTCGTTGGCCTTGGCGAAGTCGAAGCTGTGAACACCGAGTACGCAAGCACCGTCGGTCTTGTCACCTGCGGCACGTGTGGTCACGGCGCGGTTGATGAACTTGGCAAACGAAGCTGCTGCTACAGTAGCGTCCTGCGGGCTCAGACGATAGTCGAGTTCAACGATGTTCGACTTGTTCCACTGTGCTTGGGGAATGAATGCCTTGGTCGAAGCGTTGTACTTGGTTTCGTCGAGGTAAGAATCGATATGATAGAAAGGCTTGTCAGTTGTGGCGAAGCCGGGAACGTTGGTCGAAAGCACGCTCGGGATGAATGCGATGGTGCTGACGGGAGTACCTACGTAGAGTTCCTTTGTAACCTGGTTGCCTGCTGCGTCGAGGCAAGTGATGACGACCTTGTTGCCGTTGTAAACAGCCGATACGGTGGCGGGATCAACAGAGCGCCAGCTGATGTTGCTTTCGCCGATCTTCTTGCCGTCCTGGTAGATGTCGAACATACCGGTTTCGACGTTGGGTACGTAGTACTGGCCGTTCTGACCGTCTACGCCGTCTTTACCGTCGACACCGTCCTTGCCATTGGTGCCGTTAGTACCGTTGACGCCATCCTTGCCGGGATCGCCCTTGGGACCCTGGACGCCTTGTTCGCCGATGGCGCGGTGGCCGGTCTTGGTGCCGTTTTCGTACCAGTAGCCGTCGTCGCCGATTGTCCAGGCTGTGCCGGGCTTGCCGTCCTTGCCATTGGAAATCGAATATGTCTTGTTGTCGGAAGTGGTGAATACCACACCGTCGCTCGACTGGCTGACGCCCGTGATGACGCAACCCGATTCGATGAGGGCCTGCAACTTGGTGATGTCGACCTTCATACCATCGATCTGGTTCTGAATGTAGTCGAGATCATCATCATAGTTCTTACATGATGTGATTGCCGCAGGCATCGAAGCACACACTGCCGAGAGGAGCGCGATTTTCAATAAACCTTTTTTCATACTTAAAGTTTGTTTAGTTATTAATAAATGTGGTTGTTACTGATTTTCGTCCTTGTTATTAACACGTGTTTGCAGTTATCCAATAAAAACATTGCAAAATTACGCGTAATAATGCTTAATACGACAATACTTTTGTAGTGTAATATACACGCTACCGCTGCAAATGTTGCGAATGTGCAAAGTGTTGATAACTACCGTATAACCACATTATATTATATGTGCTCGGAGGTTGAACAAAGTTCGCTGCACAAGTGTGGCGAATGGCGCGACAATTGTATGTTAAATAACATAAAATGTGCAGCCGCGAGGCGCTGAGGCGTCGCGGCTGCGATACGGGTGAGGAGAACGGCCGGCGGAGAGGAGTATTACCCCTGCGTGCCGAATACTGCGTCGTGGGGTTGTTCGTCGGCCAATAGATTGGCTGAGTAATCAGCAAAGAAGTCGTGTCCCAAAACTACGCAAATGCGCCGGAGGAGGTCGGTGTCGAGCGAGTGCTTCTGAAACAGTCGATACACATTGGAGCGGTCGAGGTTGATCTTACGCGAAAACCAGGCGACGCTCCTCTCTTGATTGGCCAGTTCTTCTTTTATCATTGTTCCGATAGGCTTCATAATTGAGGTTGGTCAGGTCATCTGTTTTGCATTAAAACTTCATGGTGGTTGCACTTCAGGTTAATTAGTCTCTGTTGTTTTTAAAGGATAGTGGTAAAACCCGTGTCAATGAAAAGGATGAAAAACCGTTGTTGAATTGGTGTTACCCGATTGCAAAAGTAGACATTGTTGTCCGATTTTGCAACACTTGTGTTGAATGAAACGTAAAAACAACTAATGTTAATTAATATCGAGTTACCCCCCCCCCCAACTGAAAATCAGCGAGTTACGGAGATTTATGCAAATATTGCACTGTTGCAACATTTGCGACATTCGATTGATAAAAAATGTTACAATTGTTACAGTTGTTACAATCGGCGTGGCGGCGTGAGGCCTTTTGCCTGTACGGACGTGCCTCCGGCACGTTTTTAATGAAACCGCAACACGTTGATTGAAAATTTCCCACAGATTGCATGGATTTTCATTTTTTTGACCCGATGCGATAATTTGTAGCGGCATGCGTTTCGCATGCCTGCTGTGCCGCAGAGCAGTTGGCCGTTAAAGGC
>CALKKU010000159.1 GCA_937995285.1 uncultured Bacteroidales bacterium
CCAAGGAATTCATGCAGCGCCACGGTATACCGTGGCGCTGCATGAATTCCTTGGCGAAGTCCTTGCTGCCTTCGAGGGCTGCGGCGGCTTTCGACGGGCCCACGACGAGGATGCCTTTGCCGGCGAAGTAGTCGTAGATGCCGGCCACGAGCGGATCTTCGTTGCCTACGACTATCATATCGATTGCGTTGTCGGCCGTGAAGCGGTCGACGGCGGCAAAGTCCATAGGCGAAAGTGTCGGTACGGATGTGCCGTACTGCGACGTGCCGGCATTGCCGGGTGCTATCCAAAGGTGTGCGCAACGAGCGCCGGCGGCGATTTTGCGGGCGAGTGCCGACTCGCGTCCGCCGCTACCGAGCAGTAAGATATTGAGCGACTTCATTACTGTGTTGTTGTGTAGTGAGTTGTTTTATATGTAGTTGTGTGTTATTCCGATTTTTTCTTCCAACCGCGCGAACGCATCATCGGGCCTTCCATAGGCTTGAGCGACGGTTGCTTGTTGACAATCATCTTCAGCGCGTGCGGATTGCGGCGCTTTGCCAACGGATTTTCGGGTTCGGCCTCAGGCTCGGTAAATCTTTCCGTACGAGGCTTGCCGGTCGGGCGCCGTTCGTCGAAGCGGCGATCATCGCGTTTGTCAAATCGCTTGTCATCGCGGCGCTTGTCGCCGAACTTCTTGTCACCGAATTTTTTATCACCGCGGCGGCCCTTGTCGCCTTCGGCGCGAGGCTTGCGCTCGGGTCGTTCCGCACCGCGACCGATCTTGCCGCCTTGGCTTACGAACGACTTGCGGTCGCCCTCGAAGATTACATATTCGCGCAGCGAGCACTCCAATGCGCCGTTGTAGAGGTCGACCTTGCTGCTCGGTGCCAAGCCGATGCGGGCGAAGTATTCGTCGCGATAGCCGATAATCCAAGCGTGATATCCGGTAAATACGTGTTTGAGCTGCGAACCGATGGTTTGATACAGCGCATCCATATCGGGAGCGCTGATGCGTTCGCCGTAAGGCGGGTTGGTGATGAGCACGCCTGCAGGCTTCGGCGCCTCGGTCCATGTGGATATGGCGCGGCGTTCGAGCTTCACATACTTGGCCACACCGGCGCTCTTCACATTGGCCTCGGCGATTTCGATTGCCTTGGGCGATATGTCGGCGCCGTAGATGGGGAAGCGCACTTCGCGCTCGTTGCTGTCGTCGTTATACAGGCTGTCGAAGAGCTCGGCATCGAAGTCGGCCCAACGTTCGAAAGCGAAACCGCGGCGGTAGATGCCGGGATTGATATTGGCGGCAATCAGTGCGGCCTCCACGA
>CALKKU010000160.1 GCA_937995285.1 uncultured Bacteroidales bacterium
GCACGGACGCGCTCGCGGCAGCCTTGCCCGCTGCCGATGTTACGGTCAACTTCACGTCGGCCATAGCCGATCACACTGCAGCCAAAAGGCTCAAAGGACGACCGCCCGTGCCTCCGCGATATTATCGGTCGCTGATTCAAGTATTTATTATTTAGATTGTTTTGAATATTACACGTACAAGACTCACAAATTGCGCGTGACAATCCATTAATATTTCAAACGACTAAATAAAATTATGAAAAAGATAATTCCAATTGTCGGCATGGCCTGCTCGGGCTGTGCCGCACGCGTCGAGCGTACACTGTCGTCACTCGACGGCATAAACAATGTGGCGGTATCATTGGCCGGACGAACAGTCACTGTCGATTACGAACCAGCCACGATTTCTCTCGAACAAATGAAAAAGGCCGTCGCCGATGCCGGCTACGACCTTGTGATAGAAAGCGACCGCAGCGCCGAAGAAATAAATCGCACCGAATACAACAGACTGCGACGCAGCGCCCTGCTGTCGTGGATCTTCGCTGTCTTGACTATGGCGTTGTCAATGGGATGGCTCACACCGTTCGGCAACGCGGCAACAAGCGTCAGTTCCACAAATCAATTGTGCCTGGCAATCGCATTACTCAACATCATCTACTGCGGCCGCAGATTTTACATATCAGCATGGCGACAACTGACGCATGGCGGCGTAGGCATGGACACCCTCGTGGCGCTCAGCACATTCATCGCATTTGCGTTCAGCAGCTTCAACGCCTTTGCAGGCGATGCCGTGTGGGGCAGCCGAGGCATCGAGTGGCACACATACTTCGACGCATCGGTGATGATAATAACATTTGTGCTGACAGGTCGCTGCATCGAGGAACGCGCCAAAGACGGCGTGGCCGGCAGCATCCGCCGACTTATGGGATTGCAGCCGACAACCGCACGACTCGTCACACCCTCCGGCGTCGATGAAATACCGCTGGCCACGGTGAAGGTCGGCGACGAACTCGAAGTCCGCGCCGGTGACAAGATTCCCGTCGACGGCATCGTCACCTCGGCCTCATCATTTATGACAGCGGATGCCGCCTATGTCGATGAATCGATGATGAACGGCGAACCGGCACCGGCTGCCAAGCGAACCGGCGACCGCGTCGCGGCAGGTACAATTGTCAGCCAAGGCTTGCTGCGGATGACCGCGCAGCAAGTCGGCGAAAGCACCGCACTTGCCAATATAATAAGGATGGTGCAGGAAGCACAGAGTTCCAAAGCCCCGATACAGCGAATTGTCGACCGTATGTCATTGGTATTCGTGCAGTCAGTGGCCTCAATAGCTGTCATCACATTCCTTGCATGGTGGATTATCGGCGGCAACGCCTCACTGCCGCAAGCCATATTGTCGGCCGTGGCGGTTCTTGTCATCGCCTGTCCGTGCGCCATGGGGCTCGCCACACCGACGGCGTTAATGGTCGGCATAGGCCATGCGGCACGTCGGCAAATTCTCATCAAGGACGCCGCCGCACTCGAAAATCTGCGCCGCGTTGACGCCATAGTCATCGACAAGACCGGCACTCTCACTATTCCGAACAAGAGTATCGACTTCACCCGCTCGGACTCACTGTCGTACGAGGAGCGTGAGACGCTGAAACCGCACGCCGCCGAAGCCGTCGCCGCGCTGCGCCGACAGGGTATCGACATACATATGATAAGCGGTGACCGAGATGACGCCGTGGCCTATTGGGCGGGGAAAGCCGGTATCGAGCATTTCAAGAGCGAAGCTCGCCCCGGCGACAAGCAGGCATTGGTGCAGCAGTTGCAGCGAGCAGGCCGCACGGTGGCAATGATCGGCGACGGCATAAACGACACTCAGGCTCTCGCCACTGCCGACGTGAGCATCGCCATAGGTCGAGGCACCGATGTGGCTATGGACGTGGCACAAGTTACATTAATGAGCGACGACCTCAGCACAATAGCCGAGGCCGTCGCTCTGAGTCGCCGCACATCGCGTATGATACGGCAAAACTTGTTTTGGGCGTTTATCTACAACATCGTCTGCATCCCGTTGGCGGCAGGTGTGCCGCATCTGTTCGGAATCGACTTCAGTATCACGCCGATGTGGGCAAGTGCTCTGATGGCACTGTCGAGCATAAGCGTCGTCGCCAACTCGCTACGTCTCAGAGGTTAAAACGCATATCGCAAGCCTACGGCCGGAATAATTGCATGCAGCTTGTAGTCGGCGGTAAATTCGCCGGTTACAGGCAGCTGCAATTGCGGATAGCTCTTGGCAATGAAGTCTTCGTATTGACCGGTTGCACCCTTTGCGCCTGCGCCGTGAACGTACATAAACGCCACATCGATCGACAGCGACGGAATGGGACGGAACGACAGACCTGCCGAAGGTTCGATGCGAGTCATACCGGGAGTCTCGGGATTGTAGTAGTCCTTGTCGCAAGGCGTCTGATCAATCATGATACCGGCGCGGACGTCGAAGCGATTTGTCAGAGCGTACTGTGCGCCGAGGTGATAGGTCCATGAGTTGCGATAATTCTTGGTAAGATGCTGGTTGAAGGCTTCGAGATTCTCGAACGAGAAGTCGAGGAAGTCGTAAGTCTTCCAGCCGTTGAGTTGGGCATCGAAAGCCACTACCAGTTTTTCGATTGGCTTATATGCGACGCCGAACGTGAACACGTAGGGTGCGGGCATCGAAGCTGCGAAGTTGGTGGAGTTGAGGTTGTCGAGCGTCTGGCCGAGAATCTGCTGAGCCTGCTCGTTGGCGTAGCTCACCATAGCGTCACCCTTGGTCACCTTCATATTCATCTTGGAACGGAACGATGCGCCGACGGTAATCTGCCTGGTGATGTCGTACATAGCGCCGACATTGAAGCCGAGCGCGAGTTCAGACGTACCCTTGAGGTTGACCGAAGCCGGTGTCACTTCGCCGAAGCGCACAGGCAGCCCCATCGCCCCCATCAGCATATCGAGCGACTGCGGGTTAACGAGACCTTTGTTGAGATTGACCGTACCCCACGAAATCATCAGGCCGGCACCTACCGACAGATTGGGCAGAATGCGCCACGACACGGTGGGCTGCACTGTGAATATCTTGAGGTCGACGCTCTGGTTGAGTGCCGCGCCGGCCCAACTTTCACCCCAGTCGATACTGCTGCCGTAAGGCGTGAACATCGACACACCGGCGTAGAGGTTGTCGTAGATGCGGAATGCAGCCGAAATGTTGAACGGCGTGCTGATCTTGTTGCTCGTGGTGTAGTCCTTTCCGGCACTTGTCGCCGTAGCCGATGACTTGATGGCACTTACAGCGCCGCTGAAGTCGAGTGTTTTGTCGCTGAATGCGACACCGGCGGGATTGAAGATGTTACTTTCAGCACCGAGTTTCATAGCCACACCGACGTGTCCCATACCTTCCTGACGAGTACTGAAAGTGTTCACTTGGTAGCCTTCGGCTGCTACGCTCAGCGCGCTGCACACTGCGGCTACGAGTAGGAAACTTTTTTTCATAATATCTTTTTTACGTTAGAAAACGGCGGCAAAGGTACGACAAATTAGACAAAACGGCAAGAAATACGCCGATTACTCCAACATTCGCCAATGTGGCGATAATTGCAGCGCACGTTTCATATTTGGATATTTCACCAATTATGCATAACTTTGCAACGCATTCCCGAGGGAATTGTACTTGACATCGCGGATATATCAAGAGACAGTTTAAGTACTGAACCAACCGAGCACGCATATTGCCACGGTGGTAAAATTGATATGAATTAAAGCAACGTAAAAGCCAACCCTTTAATTAAAAATAAATATGTTACAATCAGATTCTACATTCAATGCTTATTCAGAGGATTCGCAGTGCATAACCGTCAATCAGTCCTCGTGCGCACCCGAGTTTGACATCGAACTTCTCGACGGTAGCAAAATCACATGCCTCCCCAAGCCCGAAGTTGGCATAATCGAGGCCATCCAAGGCTGGAGCAACGACAAACTTCGCAATCAACTCTATGATGACGCCACAATGCGCCACCTCTTCCTAAACTATGCTGCCGAACTTTTCAGCCACTCACAAGAGATTCTGAGTGACAGCATGTTGTTCTTCACTCCCGTTCCCGTGGTGCACAGCATCACAGGACCGATGAGACTCGACGACCCCACACTCGGCGTGTACATCGAGTGGTGGAAGACCTGCGACGGAAGTCGATGGACCGATAACAATGGCGATATACATCTGGTATATCAACTGAACGGCTCGCCGTTCTGCGGAGCCAACCTGTGCGGCGCCACCTACAATCACGGCCACATCGACACCGTAAGGCTGCAACCGTTTCACAAAGCCGTCCAAAGCTTCGCCGACATAAACAATCGCTATGCTGCATACAGGGACGAAGTCATAGCCTACAATATGCGAGATGCGCTGTACAAACTATTTGGTCGCATTTAGCGGTCAACCGAACGACCGAATATAAAATCAGCGGCTTGCCTCCGATTGGAGACAAGCCGCTGTGAATTTTGGCTTATTAAGGAAGTGCGCTTAGTCGATTGCTTCGTCAGCCTCGTAGCCACCCATTTCGCGGATAGCATTCTTGAGCATAACGTACTGCTGGAAGAGGTGGTTTACAGGAACTTCACCCTTGGTGTAGTCGTGCATCGGGCTCTTGAGGAAGAACGAAAGGAAGCGCTGGATGCCGTGACGGCCGGCACGTGCGGCGAGGTCGCTCAGCAGAACGAGGTCGAGGCACAGAGGAGCGGCGAGGATTGAGTCGCGGCAGAGGAAGTTGATCTTGATCTGCATGGGATAGCCCATCCAGCCGAAGATATCGATGTTGTCCCAACCTTCCTTGTTGTCGTTGCGCGGGGGATAGTAGTTGATGCGCACCTTGTGGAAGTAGTTGGTGTAGAGGTCGGGCTGATTTTCCGGAACAAGGATAGATTCGAGAGTCGAAAGCTTCGAAACTTCCTTGGTGCGGAAGTTGGCGGGCTCGTCGAGTACGAGACCGTCGCGGTTGCCGAGGATGTTGGTCGAGAACCAACCGCTCAGGCCGAGGCAACGTGTGCCGATGATGGGAGCGAAACCGCTCTTAACGAGGGTCTGGCCGGTCTTGAAGTCCTTGCCTGCGATAGGCATACCGGTCTTTTCGCTGAGTTCCCACATAGCGGGGATATCAACGGTGGTGTTGGGGGCACCCATGATGAAGGGAGCGCCTTCGGTCAGTGCTGCGTAAGCGTAGCACATAGAGGGAGCGACATGTTCCTTGTCATCGGCCTTCATTGCTGCTTCGAGAGCGGCGAGTGTGCCGTGAACTTCTTCGTTTACGGGAACGTAAACTTCGGTGGAAGCGGCCCACAGTACTACGATGCGGTCGCAGTTGTTGGCAGCCTTGAAGTCGCGGATGTCCTTGCGGAGCTGTTCAACCATTTCCCAACGAGTGAAGCCCTTGAGGTAGTTTTCACCTTCGAGACGCTTTGCATAGTTGTGGTCGAACGCAGCCTTCATAGGCTTGATAGCTTCGAGTTCGTCCTTAACGGGGTTGATGTCCTTTTCCTTGAGAACTTCAGCGTTGATGGCCGATTCGTAAGCGTTGGCGGGATATACGTCCCATGTACCGAACACGATGTCCTTCAGGTCGGCGATGGGCACGATTTCGTTGTATTTCAGATATTTCTTGTCAGCACCTTTACCTACGCGGATTTTGTCGTACTGAGTCATTGAGCCGATGGCTGTCTCTTATACACATCTCCGAGCCCACGAGACCG